>JBAYMQ010000151.1:0-3760 GCA_041663465.1 Candidatus Omnitrophota bacterium
AATGCCGGGTTAGGTATAAAAGAGGCGATAGTCGCCGGGAAGAGTATTATTGACTGCGCAAAAATGATCGCGATAACCCCGGAGGTATCCACCTTAAGGGGGATATAAGTCGATTGCCCGCCATAGATCTTTCTGCCCACTATCCTGCGGGCATACTGCACAGGTATCTTACGATACCCCTGCGTTATCATGACGACCGAAAACACAACCGCGACAAGAAGTATAGCCATGACAATGAGCGTAACCGGCTGTATCTGCTGTTTGGTGATAAGAAAATATAATTGATTTACGGCGGTCGGGATCCTTGAAATGATGCCGGCCGTGATGATAAGCGAAATTCCGTTGCCGATCCCGCGTTCCTGGATCTGCTCTCCCAGCCACATGATAAAAATAGTTCCGGTTGTCAGTGTCAAAACCGTCAGCAGCCTGAATCCCCATCCGGGAGATATTACAATGCGCAAACCCTCAAACCGCGCCGGATCTTCGAGCCACAGCGCTATAAAAAAAGATTGCATCAACGCCAGCACCACGGTGCCGTAACGGGTGAATTGGTTTATGACCTCGTATCCGGCTTTCCCTTCTTTAGCCAGTTTTTCGAAATAAGGGATAACCGCGGTCAAAAGCTGCATGATGATCGAACTTGAAATGTACGGCATAATACCAAGGGCGAAGATCGTCAAACGCTCCATGGCGCCCCCGGAAAACATATTCATAATACCAAAGAGCGTCCCTCCCTGTGACTGCGCCATGCGCGCGAAAAATTCCTTGAGCGCGGCTCCGTCAATGCCGGGAGTCGGAATAAAGCAACCCATGCGGTACACGATGAACAACAAACCCGTCACGATCAAACGCTTCTTCAGATCAGGGATCCGAAACGAATTAACGAGCGCGGATAGCATTAATTACCTCAGTTGTACCGCCTGCTTTCTTGATCTTCTCTTCGGCGGATTTCGAAAACGCGTGCGCCTGCACATTTTTTGCCGACGAGATCTCTCCGTGTCCCAGTATTTTGATAAGCACGTTCCTGCTAGCCACCAGGTTTTTTTCCCACATTACTTGCGGCGTTATGACCGAGGCTTTCAGTTTTGAGAGGTTTTCAAGATTCACGATCTGATATATCTTACGGAACTTGCTGGTGAATCCGCGCTTGGCGACGCGCCTGATCATCGGGCTCTGTCCGCCTTCAAATCCGAGATAGAAATGCCTGCCGGCGCGCGATGTCTGCCCCTTGCTGCCGCGGCTGGATGTTTTGCCGTGTCCCGAGCTTGAACCTCTTCCCAGGAGCTTTTTCTTGTGATAACTTCCTTTGGGTACGGGAAGACTCTCTAATCCTAAATGTTTTATGGTTTCCATGTATTAACCCTTCAATTGGCTAAAACCCGCCATTGTCGCCTTGATGACATTGATCGGATTATTGGATTTAAGCGATTTCGTGAGGATATCCTTGATCCCCGCAGCTTCACAAACGGCGCGTACCGCGGCGCATGCGATGATCCCCGTACCTTCCGAGGCCGGTTTAAGCAACACCTTCGCGGCATTGAATTCCGCCAGGACTTCGTGAGGGATCGAGACACCTTCCATCGTCACGGCGCGCATTTCCTTTTTTGCCGCAGCCAAACCTTTTCGTATGGCGTCCGCGACCTCGTTGGCCTTTCCAAGAGAAAATCCAACATGTCCTTTGCGGTCGCCGACAACTACCAGAGCCGAAAATGACATTTTTTTGCCGCCCTTGGTTACCTTGGTAACACGATTTATCGAAACGATCTTTTCGATGAGCTCAGATTTTTGGTCGATGTTCATTGTTCGCATGGTAATACGTTTCTCCTATAATTAGAACTGCAAGCCGCCTTTACGGGCGCTTTCCGCAAATGCCTTGACCCTGCCGTGATACAAAAATCCGGCCCGGTCGAAAACGACTTTGCCAAAACCTTTTTCTATGGCTTTCTTGGCGAAGAACTCGCCGAATGCAGCTGCGGCCTTCATGTTCCCCCGATACGCAAATGTGGATTTGATCTCTTTATCATTGGTAGATCCAATCATTAAGATCTCATCCTTTACATCATCAACCAGCTGCGCGGACATATTCGCCAGGCTGCGGCGCACTACCAGCCGCGGGATTTCCGCGCTTCCGGATAATTTGCGCCGTATATGCTTGTGCCTCTTGGTCCTGAGCTGAACTTTACTGTTATTCTTAGTCATTTTGTATCCTTATATGGTTATTTCGAAGCGGCCTGAGCCTTGCCGACCTTCTTGCGCACAAACTCTCCGGCATAACGTATGCCTTTACCCTTGTATGGCTCCGGCGGATACACGTCCCGGATCTTTGCGGCGATCTCGCCGACAATCTCATTATCGATGCCCTTGATAATGAGATTGGTAGGTTTAGGCGCCTCCACAGTTACGCCTTCAGGCATATCGAACACGACCGGATGAGAAAACCCTAATGCCATTGTGAGTTTTTTTCCTTGGATCTGAGCTTTAAATCCTACGCCGTTGATCTCCAGTTCCTTAGTATAACCCTTGGTAACCCCGACGATCATATTAGCTATAAGCGCGCGCCATAATCCGTGCAACGCGCGGTCTGTAGCGAAATTCCCCAGACGCGTCACTTTAATTTTATTATCCTTGATCTCAATATTCACCCTGTCCGAAAGCTTCCGCGCGACTTTGCCCTTTGGGCCTTCGATGTGAACTTCGCGATCTTTAAGCTCAACTTTTACACCAGACGGAATTTCAATTAATTTTATACCTATACGAGACATCAATTACTCCTTACTAAGTTTACCAGACATATCCGATTACTTCTCCGCCGACATTCTTCTCTTTTGCTGTTTTACCGGAAATAATTCCGCTGGAAGTCGACAGGATCGCCAACCCCCTGCCTCGCAGGACATTAGGGATCTTTTCGGCGGTAACATGTTTGCGCAAACCCGGGCGGGATATGCGTTTGATTATCATGATCGCGGATTTGCCCGCGACATATTTCAGATAGATACGTAAAACGCCCTGTTTCTTATCTTCGATAGCTTTGAAATTATCGATGTAGCCTTCATTCTTCAGGATCTCTAATATAGATGACGACATCTTTGAAGCGGGGACGTCAAGAGAATCCTTATGAGCCATGATGGCGTTACGAATCATTGTGAATGTATCGGCTATTAAATCTGATCGTGACATGTACTATACTCCTCTAGGTTTACCAGCTCGCTTTTTTAACGCCGGGGATCATACCCTGCCATGCCAGTTCGCGGAAACAAATACGGCACAGCTGGAATCGACGAATGTACGCCCCTGACCGTCCGCATATCGGGCAACGATTATATTTACGCGTCGAAAATTTGGGTGTTTTCTTCCAGCGATTAATCCAGGACTTTTTTGCCATTTTTACGTTATTCCTTTATTTGGAACGGCATCCCGAATAGTTTCAACAGCGCGCGGGATTGTTCAGTATTTTTTGAATTTTTGATGACAAACGTGATGTCCATACCTTGGGTACGGGTAATGCGGTCGAACTCTATCTCCGGGAAAATATGCTGTTCAGTCAAACCCATGCTGTAATTGCCCGCCTTATCGAAAGAATCAACCGGCACGCCGCGAAAGTCGCGGATACGCGGCAACGCGACAGAAATGAACCGATCAAGGAATTCGTACATCTTGGCGCGGCGCAGCGTTACCTAGCAGCCGATCGGATTGTTCTCTTTGATCTTGAAATTCGAAATAGCTATGCGGGCGCGGCGCATCAACGGTTTCTGACCGCTGA
>JBAYMQ010000152.1:0-3731 GCA_041663465.1 Candidatus Omnitrophota bacterium
AAGCTGAAAAAGGTTACTTTTTCGGCTTTTTTTATTTCCTAAAGGGTTTATTAAAAAGAGGAGGAAGAATGGAACTCACGAGGCGGGAATTCATGAAACTGTGTAGCGCGTCTGCGGTGGGAATGGGTCTTTCCCAGATGGCGGTTCCGAAGTTAGTTCACGCAATGGAAGAAGCGGCGGCGAAGAAACCGCCGGTTATCTGGCTGCAGGGCGCTAATTGTACCGGATGTATCGTTTCCCTGTTAAATACCGCGCATCCTACGATCGCTGAAGTATTGACGAAGATCATCAGTCTGGAATATCAATCGAATGTTATGGCGGCTTCCGGAGAACTCGCGTTTTCATATCTTGACGCGGTTGCCGAGAAGACGAAAGGCGAATTTTTCCTTTTAATGGAAGGCGCGATACCCACCAAGGATAACGGTGTTTATTGCACGATCGGCGAAGAAAACGGCAAAGAAGTAACGGTTTTGGAAATGGTCAAGCGGATCGGCCCGAAGGCAAAGGCTATCGTCGCGGTCGGCGATTGCGCGTCGTTCGGGGGGATTTCCGCGGCCAAGCCGAATCCCACGGACTGCAAACCTGTATCTCAGATCGTTTCAGGTGTTCCTATAATCAATATCCAGGGCTGCCCTCCGCATCCCGATTGGATCCTGGGAACGCTGGTGCACGTATTGTTGTTCGGTATCCCCGAATTAGACAATCTTGGACGTCCGAAGCTTTTCTTTGGAGAGTCGATCCATCAAAACTGTCCGAATTACTCGTATTTCAGTGAAGGCAAGTTCGCGAAGAAGTTCGGCGATCCCGGCTGCCTTATCAATCTGGGTTGCAAAGGGCCTATGGCGAGCTCCGATTGCCCTCTGCGCAAATGGAACTCAGGGGTCAATTGGTGCGTAGGGGCCGGATCTATTTGTATCGGCTGCTGCAGCGAGGATTTCCCCGACGGGAAAGCGCCGTTCTATACCGCGTTACCTAAAGACCAGTGGCCTAAGGCTGATAGCGAGATTGTATAAGGACCGACATACCTATATATTATAAAAGGAGGTTTTGATGGCTACCCAAAGAATAACGATAGATCCGGTAACAAGGATCGAGGGGCATCTTAAGATCACTGTTGAGGTCAACGAAGGAAAAGTCGTTGACGCGTATAGTTCCGGAACGCTCTGGCGCGGTATTGAAGTCATTTTGAAGGGGCGCGATCCCAGGGATGCCGGCCAGATCACGCAGAGGATCTGCGGCGTCTGCCCTATGGCGCACGGAACCGCGTCGATTCTGTGTTTGGATGACGCGTTTAAGGTTACCGTTCCGGATAACGGGCGCATTATTCGCAACCTTATGCTGGGGGCGAATTATTTGCAATCCCATATCCTGCATTTTTATCATTTGGCGGCGCTCGATTATGTCACCGGGCCGGATATTCCGCCGTTCGTTCCCAGGTATACGGGCGATTACCGTTTACCCGCGAAACTCAACGAAACGTATGTCGCGCATTATCTCCAGGCGCTTGAGATCCGTAAAAAGGCCCATGAAATGCTGGCTATCTGGGGCGGCAGGATGCCTCCGCAGACCGCGATGGTCGTCGGTGGCGTCACCTGCAAGCCGACCGTTGATAAAATAGCCTCTTTCCTTTGGAGGCTGCGCGAGATCAAAGCGTTCGTGAACGATGTGTATTTACCGGATGTCCTCGGCGTCGCCGACGTCTACGCGGATTACAAGAATATAGGGCGCGGATACGGCAATCTTCTCGCGTACGGCGGTTTCCCGCTGGACGCGCAGGGTAAAGAGAAGTTGTTCAAAGCCGGATGCTTCGCCAATAACACCGATATGCCGTTTGATATAGGCAAAATCACCGAAGATGTGAAATATGCCAGATATAAGGATACCACGACCGGCAAGAAACCTTCGGAAGGCATGACTGAGCCTGAAGCCGAGAAAGCGGGCAGTTATAGCTGGTTGAAGGCTCCGAGGTATGACGGCCAGCCGTATGAAGTCGGGCCTTTGGCGCGTATGTGGGTCAACGGGGATTATCGTCAGGGCGTATCCGTTATTGACCGTCACGCGGCGCGCGTTATCGAAGCGAAGAAAATAGCCGACGCGATGGAAGCCTGGGTAATGCAGTTGAAGCCGGGCGAACCGGCGTATGCCGAATCCGTTCTGCCTGATTCCTCTGAGGGCGTGGGCCTGACAGAAGGCGCCCGCGGCGCTCTGGGGCATTGGATCAAGATATCGAACAAGAAGATCGAGAATTATCAGGCGGTTGTTCCGACGACATGGAACTGCGGCCCGCGTGACGATAAAGGTGTGCGCGGCCCGGTCGAAGAGGCGCTGGTCGGCACGCCCGTCGCTGACGCGGATAATCCGCTTGAGGTTGTCAGGATCGTAAGGTCGTTCGATCCTTGTATAGCCTGCGCGGTGCATTTGGTCAAGCCGAGCGGAGAAATGAAGAAGTTCCGCGTTATCTAAATGAAACGGATAATCGGCTGCGGCAACCTGCTTATGCAGGATGAAGGCATCGGTGTCCATCTGATAAGGTATCTGCAGGATAAAAAGCTGCCGGAGGACGTGGAGCTTATTGACGGCGCCACAGGCGGCTTTGACCTGATCCCGTTCATTCAGGACGCGCAGAAAGTCATTATTGTCGACGCGGTAAAGGCGCGGGGGAAGCCCGGCGAAATTTACAAATTCGGCCCGGAGGATTATGAAACAGATTCGTTCCCTAAAACATCCCTGCACGATGTGTGCCTGAAAGATATTTTCCAGATCGTCAAACTTACCGGGGCGTTACCGTCTATCACCATATTCGGAGTTGAACCGAAAACCATGAACTGGGGCATGGAGTTGACCGAGGAGGTCAATTCGATCCTGCCCCGGCTGGGCGAGCTTGTTTTACAGGAGATCTCGAATGCATGAGGTGGGTGTGGCAAAGGAAGTATTGAGCCTGTGCCTTGAAAAGGCCAGGGGCAAGCGGATCCGGACCATTAAAGTGGAACTGGGTAATGACGGCCATACGACGCCTGAATCTTTGACGAACGCGTTTGAGCTCGTGGCAAAAGGCACTGTCGCGGAAACCGCCAGGTTGGATATCGTCAAGGGCGCGGATCTGGAATCGAGGGTGATAGAGCTGGAAGTCGAGGGGTAGTATGTTCAATGTCGGCATGCCGGAATTGATCCTGATCTTTATCGTTGCCCTCCTGGTTGTGGGGCCGAAACGGCTGCCTGATATCGCGCGACAGCTCGGGAAAGCGATCGCGCAATTGAAACGGGCTTCTATCGATCTCAAAGAAGCGCTGGAGCAGGAACCTCCCGAGGAAATAAAGGAAGAAGTCAGGAAAAACCTTGGATATACCGACGAAAAGCGACAATCCCCGCCTGGATGAACCGATCCCGCTTTTGAGCCATCTCGATGAGCTCAAGAACCGGTTGATATATTCGTTGATCGCTATCGCGGTCTGCAGTTTCGCGGTTTATCCGGCTGTCGATATCGTTATCCGGGATCTCGCCAAGCCTGTCGGCACATTTATTTTTACCGGGCCGGTCGAAGCGTTTTGGACCAGGATAAAACTTACTTTTTTCATGGGCCTGTTTGTCAGCATGCCCGTTGTTCTTTTTCAGGTATGGAGTTTTATACAACGCGGGCTCATGCCTAAAGAAAAGCATATGACCGGCCTGATCACCGTTGTTTCCTTTCTGCTTTTTGCCGCCGGAGCTTCGTTCTGTTATTTCCTGGTCCT
>JBAYMQ010000153.1:0-3730 GCA_041663465.1 Candidatus Omnitrophota bacterium
CGCGATGCTATCGCCGATCTTCGTTCCGTCAAAAATAATATCGGCCTCAACCGCCAGCCGGAATACCTTACCCTGTTTTGTAAAACTCTTCACGCGCCCCAACTCTTCAACAATGCCGGAAAACATATCGGATCTACCCCGTTCGCTCGCATTAATGGTGTATGGGCGAAGCGATATACACCATACTACTTGACGTACCCTTCCACCAGAATATCCTCGCCGAAACGCCGCGTCTTAACATTCCTCAGCTTAATGGCTGAATCGAGACGGGCGACACCGTGCCCCATAACCGCCCCGATAGCGTCCTTTCCGCCGATGATCTTAGGGCTGATAAAGAACATTACCTTATCAACCAGGCCATCGTCAAACAACGAACCTATCAGGGTACCGCCCCCTTCAACAATAATATTGGTAATGCCCATACGGGCCAGCTTCTTAAGCATATCCTTAAGATTGATCTGGCCTTCCTTCCCCTTCACTTCAAGGATCTTTGCTTTCAGGCCCAGTATCTTGCGATTTTCAGTTGTCTGCCCGGGATCAACAGGCAGCGTAACCAGGATCGCGCCAGCTTTCCCTTTAAAGATGGAAGCGTGTTCCGGAGTAGAAAGCTGGCTGTCGACAACGATCTTTGTCGGATGCTTATCGGAATACCACGCGTCGAGCTTAGGATCATCCCGCAGGACAGTATTGACACCTATCATAATGCCGTCATAATTGCGCCTGATCCGGTGGCTCCAGTTACGAGACCTGTCAGACGTGATCCAATGAGAATCACCGGTGCGGGTGGCTATCCTGCCGTCCAGAGATTCGGCGACTTTCACTGTCACCAACGGCAACCGCTGGGTTATATATTTTATGAACGCCTCGTTAACACGTTTCAGTCTATCTTCGCAAAAGCCAACTTCGACCGCTATCTTGTGATTCTTGAGAAGCTGGATACCTTTACCGTTATTGACCGGATTGGGATCGACCATGCCGATCACCACCCTTTTGATCCCGCTTTGAATAATGCGATCAACACACGGCGGGGTCCTGCCGAAATGCGTGCAGGGTTCCAGTGTAACATACAACGTAGCGCCTTTCGCCGATTTTCCGGCATCGTCAAGAGCCACGATCTCCGCATGCGGCAGACCGGCTTTTTGATGATACCCCCTGCCTATAATACAGCCGTCTTTAACGACTATCGCGCCGACCAGCGGATTGGGAGATGTCGCCCCCTTTGCCTTCAGCGCCAGGCGCAACGCGCAATCCATATAATGGGCGTGATCTTTTTTCATATTGACGCCTTATTTCTTTCATCTCGCAATAAATCAACTAATTCATACGGGACCTTGAACGACCCGAGTGAAACTTCAGGCTTAGCGCTGCCATGGTAATCTGATCCCCCCGTCGACAAAAGCTTATATTCCCTGCATATCCTTATATATTTATTTCTCATGGCATTGGTGTGCTCCGGATAAAACACTTCGAGGCCCCTGATCCCGCATTTCACCAGTTGGGGGATCAGATCATCGCGCCTGAGAGCATACGGATGCGCAAGCACAGGGATGCCTCCCGCAGAACGTATCAATTTGCACGCATCCTGCGGAGAAAATTTAAATCCGAGCACGTATGCCGGGCCGTTGTTACCGATATACTTGGAGAACGCCTCCCAGGTGGAACTGATAATGCCTTCCCTGACCATTACGCGCGCCACGTGAAGCCTGCCGACTACACCTTTTCCGCTCAGCTCGAATATCTTTTCCGCGTCGATCTTCACCCCAAGACCCTGAAGCTTGGCCACCATCCCATGGATACGCTCTATCCGGGCATGCCCCAAAAATTCCAGTTTTTCCCGCAACGCGCTATTGCGATAATCAATAAAATAACCCAGAATATGGACCTCAAGGCCTTCATACTCTGCGGTCAACTCTATCCCCGGGATAACCTCGATACCCTGGATTATCCCCGCGTCGATAGCAGCCGGGATCGCATCCACTGAATCATGGTCTGTGACCGCCACGGCGGAAAGACCGGATTTAACGGCTTTTTTTATCAATTCATCCGGGGCGTCGGTCCCGTCGGAAAACGCGGTGTGAAGATGGAGATCGGCAGATTTCACTTATTTTCTCTCTGATTTTACCTTATCGAGTATCCCGTTGACGAATTTCCCGGCCTGAACGCCTGAGAATTTTTTGGCGAGATCCACAGCTTCGTTGATGGAAACCTTAGGAGGGATATCGGCCCGGTACAGTAGTTCACAGCCGCCCAGCCGCAAAACATTGCGATCGACCACCGCCATACGGTCAAGTTCCCAGTTCGTCGCGTACCGGGATATTTTTTTATCGATATCGTCACGATGCTGCATAACCATTTCGACGAGCTCAGCGGCAAAACGTTTGATCTCATCTGTTACATCTCCATCGATCAAATGCCAGAATGTGCCGAGGATCGTGGCATAATCATCCCGGGTTATATCGATCTCATACAGTATCTGTAACGCGTATTCTCGCGCGAGGCTTCGTTTTCTCATAGTCGCCCTGGCATTTTATTTGATCTGCTCAAACACGTTAACCATCTCGATCGCCGACACAGCGGCGTCTCTGCCCTTGTTGCCGTCTTTGGTACCGGCTCGCTCGACAGCCTGTTCGATCGTATCGGCAGTGATGATGCCAAAGATCACCGGGATACCTGCATCCTGTCCGGCTTTGGCAATACCTTTAGCCGCTTCTGACGCTACAAAATCAAAATGAGGAGTAGCTCCCCTGATAACCGTTCCCAGACAAATCACAGCGTCATATTTCTTTGACGCCGCTATCCTGGCTGCCACGGCCGGGATCTCAAAAGCGCCCGGCACCCATACCACGGTCAATTCATCATCCTTGGCGCCGTGCCTGATCAATGTATCGATACACCCGGCAACTAATTGTTTTGTTATAAAATCGTTGAACCTGGACGCGATTATGCCGAATCTCTTTGATTTGATGACGGCATTACCCTCGATCAACTTCACCATGACATCCCCCTTTTTTTAGAAACCGCTTAATTTCAAATGGTGGCCCATCTTCTCTTTTTTGGTCGTCAAATAACCTATGTTGGACGGATTAGGCTCAACTTCAAGAGGCACCCGTTCAACCACTTTTAAACCGTATCCTTCCAGCCCGACTATCTTGCGGGGATTATTGGTGAGCAACCTGACATGCCTCACGCCCAGATCCGACAGGATCTGCGCGCCGATCCCGTAATCACGCAAATCCGGCTTATAGCCCAGCATTTCGTTCGCCTCCACCGTATCCAGCCCGTTATCCTGCAAATGATACGCCTGGATCTTGGCTTCGAGCCCTATGCCCCTGCCCTCCTGGTTCATATAGAGGATCACGCCTTTTTTTTCCGCGTCGATCATCTGCATAGCCCTCTTGAGTTGCCTGCCGCAGTCGCACCTCACCGAACCAAACACATCACCTGTAAGACATTCGGAATGAACCCGGACGAGCACCGGCTCATTTTTCCAGGAACCCATAATCAACGCGACATGCGTCTGCTTATTGATGCGATCCTTGAACATGATGATCTTATATGTGCCGAATTCAGTAGGCAAATTTGCCGTTGAAAGCCGCTCAACAAGCTTTTCCGAACGACGGCGGTATTCGATCAACGCCGCGACAGAGCATATCTTTAAATTATGCTTTTTTGCGAACATCACGAGCTGCGGCAAACGCGCCATGCTGCCGTCATCATTCATGATCTCGCA
>JBAYMQ010000154.1:0-3709 GCA_041663465.1 Candidatus Omnitrophota bacterium
CTTGATCTGGAACTCGATCAATTCCCTTAATTTCTTTTCGTCAACGACGGATTTTTTTCCTTTGGTGGAAAACGGCGTCACGATCGCTACCAATGAACCGCTAAACATACCATACCCCCTTATAGACGATTGCGGCTTTCCCCTCCAGCCACACATCAGAAAACACATTCCCCTTGAGAACAGAATAGATCTTCAGCACCTCTCCGCCCCGCGTCAAAACCTTGAACATTTTTTGGGAGGCGCCCGGGGACATGATCGCGCGCGGCCTCTCCAATTTTAATCTGGAAATAAGCGCGCTTGCGACCGACCCTGTCCCGCACGCGAGCGTCTCATCTTCGACTCCCCGCTCGTATGTGCGGATATTGACGGACCGGTCTCCGGTCACCTCGACGAAATCAACATTCGTCCCTTTCGGCGCGAATGATTTATGATACCTGATTTGCCGTCCCAGGTCAACAATTTCCATCGACGAGAGCCCGCTCACGAAAATGACGGCGTGCGGCACGCCCGTATTGATATAATTCACGCGCAGCGTTCTATTGTTTATCCTCACCGGGATATCGAGCCTTATATCCCCGGGCGCGGTCAAATTCACTTTAACCTGCTCTTTATCGACACGCGCGTATATCATACCCGCCAGTGTTTCAATTCTTAGATCGGCTACGGCTTTTCGCTGGAGCCGCGCGCAATAGAGCGCGAAACACCGCGACCCGTTACCGCACATCTCAGCCTCGGATCCATCGGAATTCATAATGCGCATTTTGAAATCAGCGTTCACCGACCTCTCGACGGCAAGCAACCCGTCGGCGCCGGACCCGAATTTCCTGTCGCACATGCGCTTTGCCAGCGACGCCAGATCTGCGCGGGAAAGCCCGGAAAAACGGTTATCTATCAAAACAAAATCATTCCCGGCGGCTACCAGCTTTGTGAATTCAATTTGTTTTTTCATGTAGGTTCAATTTACTAATTTTATATGCTCTTATATAAATTACCATAGAATTACTCAAATATCTATAGACTTACTTAAACTTACTCCTCATGGCCTCGTTCCTGGACAGGTCCCGCTCAGTCTCCCTTTGACGGATCACGGCTATTTTCCTACCCCTTACTAAGATTTCAGCGGCTCTCCTGCGGGAGTTGTAATTGCTCGACATGCTGAAGCCGTACGCGCCCGCGCACATGGCAGCCAGATACTCTCCCTCTGCAACCCCGGGCAACGCGCGCTCTTTTGCCAGGAAATCCCCGCTCTCGCAGATTGGGCCGACCACATCGACTTTCTCCGCCTTGCGCTTCTTGTCAGTTAACGGAACGATCTCGTGATGAGCTTCATACAACGCGGGACGGATCAAATCGTTCATTCCCGCGTCGACAATAACAAACTTCTTTAGCGGCGTCTTTTTAACATACAATACTTTCGCCACGAGAATGGCCGCGGATCCTATGATAAAACGGCCGGGTTCCATAATAATCTTTAAGCCGCTCGCCTTGAGTATAGGCAGGACTTTGCGGGCGAATTCTTTCGCGGTCTGCGGCACCTCATGCTCATATATTATGCCTAATCCCCCGCCGATATTCAAATATTTTATATCCGCGCCCCCGGCCTTATTCGCCTTAACGAACGCAACCACTTTCCTGATAGCCTCGACGAACGGTTCTCCGATGGTGATCTGGGAACCGATATGGATATGCAGCCCCCTTATCGTAACATTGCTCAATCCGCCGGCAATACGCAGTATATCCGCTGCCGTATCGAAATCGATACCGAATTTATTAGTCAGTTTTCCCGTGGTTATATACTTATGCGTCTTGGCTTCGACATCGGGATTTATGCGCAAAGCGACATTCGTCTTCTTTCCGAGCTTCCGCGCGATGCGGTTGATATTCTCGAGTTCAGGCAACGATTCAACATTGAAAAAAAGTATGCCTTTAGTGATCGCCTCTTCTATTTCCTGATCTGTTTTCCCGACTGAGGCGTACACGATGCGCCGCGCGGGGCATCCGACCTTCAGCGCGCGATACAATTCGCCTCCCGAGACAATATCCAGCCCTGAGCCATGGTCAACCAAAGCCTTAAGGATAGCGAGATTGGAATTCGCCTTTACCGAATAACAGATCAAAGGGCGCACCGGCGCGAACGCTTTTTTTAATTTCAGGAAATGGCCGATGAATGTATTGTAGCTGTACACATACAAAGGCGTCCCGAACTTTTCAGCCAGCGAGCGCACCTTTACATCTTCGCAATAAAGCTCATTTTTCTTAAGCTTGAATTCATGCATTGAATGTTCGCTCTCCTTATTTACGCATGGAACGCTTCGAGTTCACTGCAAAATGAGGATTGATGATCCTCTTCAATTCTTTCTGATTAAGCGACGGCGAAAAACCTTTCAGGATATCATCGGATATCGCCGTCAACTTCACGTCGTTCTCTTCGGCATAACGCACAAGCTTTCCGATCATCTCATGGGCGTTACGGAACGCAATCCCCTTCCCGACCAGATATTCGGCCAATTCGGTCGCGTACATTGTCTCATCGGCAAGGACCTTCTTCACGGCATCGGTGTTCAAATTAATGCCTTTGACAAACTCCGCCAAAAGCGACAGTTCGGCCTTAATGATCTCCACTGAAGAGAACAGGGGTTCCTTATCCAACTGCATATCACGGTTATACGTTGACGGCAGCCCTTTCATGGTGGTCAGAAGAGATGTCAAATTGCCGTATACCCTGCCTGTATTGCCGCGCACCAATTCCAGGAAATCGGGATTCTTTTTATGCGGCATATAACTCGAGCCGGTGCAAAACTCTTCCGGCAGATCAAGATAATCGAACTCGGGCGTAGAATACAGGATAAAATCCTCAGCCATGCGCGATAGATGCATCTGCAGTGTGGCGATAGTGCTCAAAAAAGTTATAGCGGTGTCCCGGTTAGACACGTGATCCAGAGGATTCTTCACCACGGATATTTTTACCGGCAGGTCCTTGCAATAAGTTGACATAAAACGCTTCACGGCCTTTTCATAATCGGCCGACTTGATATAACTGCCGGCCAATGCCCCCGCGCCTATGAAAATATAGGTATGTTTGTAAAAATCATCGAACCGATGCTGATCGCGGTGGAACATTGAAACAAAACCTTTAAGATACGAGGAAAACTTTATAACCTGCGCGCGGCGCGTGTGGGTATACCCGACAAAAAACTCCTGCTTATACGCGCGGGCGCGCTCAAACAGGTTCTCCTGAAGCGCGACCAACAGCTTGAAGATCTCCATCGCCTGATGCACGCAATAAAAACTGACATCAAAAGCGATTTGATCGTTACGCGACCTGAAACTGTGCAATTTCAGCGCGACATCCCCTGTTTTGGCCTCAAGACAGTTCTGGATCTCGGTATGAATGTCCTCCGAAGCCGCGTGATAGGTAAATGTGCCGGCCTTTATATCTTTAAGGATATCGGCCAGCGCGCGTTCCAATTGATATGCCTCGGGGGCTTTCAACACATTGGTATGGACCAACGCGCGGATATGGATCAACGAATGGAATACATCATACATGCCCAGTTTATGATCATATTGGATAGACTTCTGGAATTCGTAAAATTCGGGATTCATCTGCTTCTTGAACCTGCCTCCCCACAATTTCTTAGCCATACGGTCTCCTTATGAACGCTTATAGGGCATGCCCCATATTTTAATAAAACCCTCGGCGAGTTTC
>JBAYMQ010000155.1:0-3646 GCA_041663465.1 Candidatus Omnitrophota bacterium
ATCGATAACCGTATCGGCTGTTACGCGCTGATCAAGATAATGGAAAAACTTCGCGTGCCGGCTGAGGTTTATGCCGTCGCGACCGTCCAGGAAGAAGTCGGGTTGAAGGGAGCGCGTACGGCGTCGTTCAAAATTGATCCGCAGTTCGCTATTGCGGTCGATACGACGGTAGCCGGAGATACGCCGGGTATCAAGGAAACCGAGTCCGCGTTGAAGCTCGGTTCCGGGGTCGCCGTCACGGTTATTGAAGCTGCCGGGCGGGGCGTGATCGTCAGCGAGCAGGTCAGGGAGTTGTTTACGGACGCGGCGAAAAAAAATAAGATAAAATACCAGCTGGACGTGATCGAAGGCGGCATGACCGACGGCGCTATCATTTATATGAACCGTGAAGGCATTCCCACGGGCGTTTTGAGCATTCCTACCAGGTATGTGCATGCTCCCACGGGCGTGTTCAGCATGGATGATGTTAGTTCGACTATAGAATTGGCAAAGGCTGTTATAGAGAAAGTAGCCAGGCAATAATCATTGGCAAGAAGGGAGCAATTGAACTGATGGAGTTCGCATTTTCTGACCGTCTGCAGTCGTTACCGCCGTATCTGTTCCTTGAAATCGATAAAGCAAAGAGAAAGGCCCGTTCTGAAGGAAGGGATATCATCGATTTCGGCATTGGAGACCCGGATCAACCTACGCCCCAATATATCATTGACGCGTTGAATATGGCGGCGAATGACCCGGCGAACCACAGGTATGCTTTGGATCAGGGAATGCCGGTGTTGCGCCAATCCATCGCGCGATGGTATAAAAACAGGTTCAATGTATCTCTCGACCCCGATACCGAAGTTCTTCCTTTGATCGGTTCCAAAGAAGGCATCGCTCATTTTCCCCTGGCATTCCTTAATCCTGGAGACTATTCGCTTGTCCCTGATCCGTGTTATCCCCCGTACAAAGGCGGCACTATTTTCGCCGGCGGCAAGGTTTATATCCTGCCGCTTAAAGAACAGAATGAATTCCTCCCGGATCTTACAAAGATCCCGGCGGAGATCCTGAAAAAAGCGAAAGTCCTGTATATTAATTATCCCAATAACCCTACCGGAGCGGTCGCGGATAAGGCATTTTATGAGAGAATAGTCGCGTTCGCTAAAACCCACGGCCTTATAGTAGTCTCGGACATGGCTTATTCCGAGATGTCATTTGACGGATATAAACCTGTGTCTTTTCTTGAAGTCCCGGGCGCGCGCGATGTCGCCGTTGAATTCCATTCTCATTCCAAGACTTTCAATATGACCGGCTGGCGTTCCGGCTGGGCATGCGGGAATAAAAGGCTTGTCGCGGGTTTGGCGAAAGTAAAATCCAATATAGATTCCGGGATCTTTTCCGCGATCCAGGTGTGCGCCGTTACCGCGCTCGATGCCGATCCCGCGTACGTCAGGCAGATGTGCGGCCTGTATCAGGAGCGCCGCGATGCGCTGGTAGACGGTTTGAACGGACTGGGATGGAGCGCCCGTAAACCCAAAGCGACTTTTTACGTGTGGGTGAAGGTCCCTCAAAAACGCAGTTCTATCGAGTTCGCGGCTATGCTTCTGGAAAAAGCCGATCTTGTCGTAACTCCGGGTGTCGGTTTTGGCGAATCGGGAGAAGGGTATGTGCGTTTCGCGTTAACTGTGCCTAAGGACCGCGTCGGAACGGCTCTTGAGCGTTTGAAGAAAGTATTGTAAAATGGTAGTGTGTTATATCGGCCTGGGTTCTAATCTCGGCGACCGGGAGCAATATATAAAGGCCGCGTTGAGAAAGATGAAGTCTCTTATCGGGACCAAGGTGCGCAAGATCTCCGGTATTGTCGAGTCCTTGCCGCAGGGAGGCCCGGTTCAAGGGCCGTATCTCAATGCGGTAGCCGAGATCGAAACCGACCTCGGGCCTTATCAGTTGCTGTCGGAACTTCAGAATATTGAGTCGGCGCTGGGCCGCGTCAGAACTGCGGTTAACGGACCCCGCACGATCGACCTCGATATCCTGACATACGGCGATGTGCGTCTGGAAGAGGATGCCTTGTGTATACCTCATCCGCGTATGCTGGAGCGTGAATTCGTGCTTCTTCCTTTACAGGAGATCGCTCCGGCGGCTGTCGAAAAGATCAAGAAGCCCGTAAGGAAGCTTGTAATGAAAGTTGTTAAGAAATCAGCAAAAAAAGCTAAACGCAATAAACCTGCGAAATAAATATGCGTGTTATCCGCAACATAAGACAGATGCAGAAGATCGCGCGAACGTTGCAACGCGCGGGTAAAACCATAGGTTTGGTTCCCACCATGGGCGCGCTTCATGAAGGGCATGCGAGCCTGATCCGCGCCTGCCGCAAAAATAACGATACAACAATTGTCAGTATATTCGTGAACCCTATCCAATTCGGGCCTTCGGAGGATTTTAACCGCTATCCGCGCCCTATCGGCCAGGATTCGAGCCTGTGTATGAAAGAGCGCGTGGATTTTATATTTCACCCGGCTGCCCAGGAGATGTACTCCGCGGGATTCAAGACATATGTCGACGTGCAGGAATTGGGAACCCGGTTGTGCGGGGCGTCGCGGCAGGGCCATTTTCGCGGCGTTACCACGGTTGTCGCGAAATTGTTCAATGCCTGCATGCCCGATCGGGTGTATTTCGGCCGGAAAGATGCGCAGCAGGCGCTGATCATACAGCGCATGGTTAAAGATCTCAATATCCCGGTTTCGGTAAAAGTAATGCCGACTGTCAGGGAAAAGGGAGGATTGGCGGTCAGTTCGCGCAACGCCTATCTCGACGAGGGCCGCCGAAACGACGCGAGGGTGATATCTCAATCGCTGTAGTTGGCGCGCCGGTTGATCATGAAAGGTTCGCGCGATCCCCGTTCCATCATCGGGAAGATGGTTTCTCTGATCGAATCTAAAACAACGGCCAGGATCGATTATATCAGCGTGGTCGATACCGAACATCTTAAGCCTGTAGGAAGGATCTCAGGGGATTGTCTTATCGCGGTTGCCGTGTGGTTCGGCGGCACGCGGCTCATCGATAATACCCGAATTGTCATTGCGAACCCCGGAAGGATGAAGCGGTCTAAAAAGATTGTTTCGTCGCTTCCGGCTCCCCGCAATGACGGCCACGGAGTTTTATGACTAAACGGTTAAAAATAGGTATCGTCGGGTGCGGAGCGATAGGCACGTCTCTCGCGAAGATTATTGTTAAAGAATTCAAGGCGGGGGCGCGGTTGGCCGCCGTGTATGATACAGATATGAAAAGATCTGCTCTGGTCGCGCGATCCATTATAGGAAACAGGCGATCCGCGGCCGGCGATCTGAAGTCGTTGATCGCCCGGTGCGATCTGGTTATAGAGGCGGCATCGGCGAAATGTTCTCTGGGTGTGGCCCGGGAGGTCCTTGCAGCCGGCAGGGATATAATCGTAATGTCCGTGGGCGGCGTTGTCGGCGAGTATCGCGCATTGTCGAAACTGGCTGCCGGGCGCAACGCCAGGCTTTATATCCCCAGCGGAGCCATCGCAGGGATCGACGCGTTAAAAGCGTCGAAATTAGGCCGTATAAAGTCGGTAACCCTCACGACCCGTAAACCCCCGTTGTCTTTCAAATCTGTCCCGTATATCGAATCGCATTCCATCGATCTG
>JBAYMQ010000156.1:0-3643 GCA_041663465.1 Candidatus Omnitrophota bacterium
TACATCCAATCGCCCGCCATGCGCCTCGACAATAGAACGGCTGATAGACAATCCCATACCCAGGCCATCGGGTTTGCTGGTAAAAAAGTGGGTGAAAAGCTTAGGTAGATCCTGTTCGGAAACACCGCATCCCGAATCCTTTACCGCTACCATGATCGTACGCGCGTCTTTACGCGATGTGCGGATCAATATTTCACGCGGGACAGAGCCCTGTTCCATGGCATCAAAACTATTGCTGATAAGATTCAGCAAGACCTGCTGTAACTGTATCCGGTCGCCGCGGACCAGAGGGAGATCACTCTCCAGATCAAGTTTTAAAATACTGTTCTTTATGGTAGCATCCGTGGCAATAAGCACGACCGTTTCATTAACAAGAGTATTGATATCTACTGGTTTAAGTTCGGGACCGCTCTTCTTTAAGAGCGCGCGTAAACGCTGGATAACCGCTGCCGCCCGTTGATCATCACTAATTATGTATTGAAGGATCTCATGCAGTTGAGGTTCCCTGCCGGCAAGCAAGCGTTGACCGGCTTGAGCGTACGAGAGGATAGCCGTAAGGGGTTGGCTGATCTCATGGGCAAGCGAAGAGACGAACTCCGCGAGCTTTCCTACCCTGGTGACGTGCAAAAGCTCATCGCGCTGTTCCTCTATCTCCAGCTCTCTCTCCCGCATCAGGGTAACATCCGTCTGGATCCCCACATAGTGGGTGACGCCACCGCGGGCATCGCGCACCGGCGCAATGCGCAGATGATTCCAGAATTTCTCGCCGTTCTTGCGGAAACTAAGCATCTCGCCATGAAAGGATTTATTTTTGAGTAACGTATTCCTTATTTCTTCGGCGACCCGCGGATCCGCCCCGGTCTCGTAAAACGAAAAGTAATTCTGCCCGATTATATCTTTCTTGGCACAACCGGTCATCGTTTGAAACGCCGGATTTGAATAAATGATCGAAAAATCATCTTTTTGGGCATCAACAATAAAAATGCCATCGACTGTCGAGTCCATGGCTTTGGTCCGGATATGCACCTGTTCCTCTGCCCGCTTTTCCTTATCCGCCCATTTCCTTATCTGCCCATTCTTTGTCTTTAACTCATCCGCGTGATGGCGGGCAATTTCACCCGATTTATTTAATAGTGTCGGCTTTCGGGATTTCTTTTTAGTCCGGATGGTTTTTGGGACACGCTTGTCCATGTATAATATTATATCCTTTCCCGCATCCCTTGAATAGTAGTTATTTCACCTTTTAATAGACTTTTTTCCACTAATTCCAATTAAAGATACAGCCATTCGCAATCTCGTTCGCCCAAATTTTCTTTATTGCGGAAATTCCAGCCTCTATCTCCCCACATTCACGAACGCTCAGCTCGCTTTACCGCATCGCCCATCTTATGCCCCTCTGATCTCAACCTCACTCGATTTCCTGAAGTCTGTTTGCTGCTTCTTTAAGTGTTTGACGCGCTTGATCTCTTACGCTGCCCCAATTATCCTGAGTAGCCGTGTTTACCATCTCTAACTGCTTAGAAAGATCCCGTTTGGTTTGTTCAAGCTTACCGATATTAACATCAACCTCATTTGTACGCTTTTGGCCTTGTTGTTGCGTAATGTTATCATCTACAAGCTTGATTTTTCTTTCCAGTAATTTTACAAACGCACCCTTTTTTTCATAGGGATAGTTTTTTAAAATTTCAAACATAGGTTCCCTGGAATGCATTTTGCTACCACCCGTGATATCCCCTATTTTGCAATCAGTCGAATCAACAAGATTGTAATAATCCTGCGATTCGCAGAGTTCGACCGCATACGCGGGACACAAAAAAAACGATGCTAAAAAGAATATAGCGCATACCGCATAAAGTATTTTCATTTTTCTCCTCCTTTACTTACTGCCGTTAAAAGCCGGCAAAAAAGGCTTGTGGCGATCAAACCACTTTCCGGCCGCTGATGACCCGCACAAGGACAACAACTATGGCGATAACAAACAGGATGTGGATAACTCCGCCCAGGGTATATGACGAAACCAATCCTAATACCCAAAGCGCGATCAGGACTACTGCAAGTGTATACAGCAATTCGGGCCTCCTTCGATTATCATGGTATATTATAGGTAATGTCAAAATTAAATCAATTGTACCTGGGTATAATCACAGGATTCTTCTACGCAATAGGTATTTTCGAGGAATATTCGGTAGCTGAAAAACGAGGTTTGCAACAAACACTGCGGTCGCAGCCGCGACAGAATTGAACTGATGGCTATATGTAGTGGAATTTTCGGTGGGGGAGAGATTCGAACTCTCGAAGGACTTACGTCCTTAACAGTTTTCAAGACTGCCGCATTCAACCGCTCTGCCACCCCACCACTAATATGTGGATTGCTTCGTCGCCCCTTCCGGGCTCCTCGCAATGACGCATTTTCGTTCCGGCGCTGACGGATTAATTTAATACAAAAACCTGTTTTATGATCGCCGCGATGATCTCGTGAGAGGTCTTGTACGCGACGTTAAAGAAATTCACAAATGAGAATTTCTCAAAAACCAGATTCAGCAAAAGGCTGAATATCAGAACATCGATGATATAGACAAGAGTGAAACCGAAGATATAATTCGCTTTCAGGAAATCATTCTGTTTGGTTCTGAGAGATTTCGCGCCGAACACGAGATGCAACGCGATGCTGAAACCAAACAAGAACATGAAATACGCCAGCGTCTCGTCATATGGGAGAAAAAAATTGAATATCGGATAGAGACAGAACAACAAGATCGTATAGATCGGCAGCACATACGGCGCTACCTTAACCAAGGGCGCGAAGAACTTAAAAACCACTTCAAGTATCTTCTGCCCCTTCTGATACACTTTCGCGGGCTCCCAGACGAAGAAATAAACCACGACAAACGCCACCAGCCCTTCCCAGAGAGGCCTCTGGAACTTCAATGAGATATTCCCGAACTCGCTTATAAAAGCCAGGGTCGATGAGTAAACAAATGTCATGAAACTCAAACCTAAAACCAGTTTGAGCGCGCTCAGAGACCCCCTCTTTAACGCTTCAAGTTTTGTTTGTATCGCCGGAGGCAAGCCCGCGCCTTCGGGAGAGCCGGATTCAAACTGTTGCCCCACGTCCAACTTCTCAAACTCCTCAAATTCCTGATCCTTAGGAAATCCTTTCCGCGCCATCGAAATATCTCCTTAGACACTCGGGGATGATAACCGAGCCGTCTTTCTGCTGGTAGTTTTCAAGAATCGCGACCACGGTACGGGCCAGAGCGACGCCTGACCCGTTCAACGTATGCACAAATTCGACTTTCTTGGTATCTTTCCTTCTGAACCTGATGTTAGCCCTGCGGGCCTGGAACGATTCGAAATTCGAAACGCTGGACACTTCAAGCCATTTATCCATGCCGGCCGCGTATGCCTCGATGTCGTAGCATTTGCTGCACGCAAAACTGATGTCCTGAGTGCTTAAAGCAAGGATCCTGTACGGCAAACCCAGCAACTGAAGCACTGCTTCAGCATTATTGAGCAATTTCTCATGTTCGTCATACGACGTCTCGGGCTTCACAAACTTGACCATTTCCACTTTATCGAATTGATGGATCCTGACCATACCCTTGGTATCTTTGCCGTACGAGCCGGCCTCTCTTCTAAAACA
>JBAYMQ010000157.1:0-3623 GCA_041663465.1 Candidatus Omnitrophota bacterium
CGTCGAGATCGACGAAAATAAAGCCGAGCTTCCGGGCAAGCGCCCTGCCGACGACTGTTTTCCCGGTACCCATAAATCCTACGATATAGATATTTTTCATACTGTAAAAGATCGAAGACGAGGCGCCGGAAACAGCGCCTCATCCCCGATAACGATATATTACTGTTGATACGCGGCTAACACCAGTTCGCTAAGGACTTCACGCGCTTCTTTCGTCGCGGGGAAAAAAGTGTCGTACCACTTGCCGTCCTTGGATTTCTCCTGGGGCATGGCAAGAAACACCCCTTTTTTACCTTCGACAACGCGCAAGCCTTTTACCACAAAATGGCCGATCGCTATATCAGCGAAGGCTTTCGTCTTGGAGTCGCCGTCAAAACGATGTAACCGTACAACCTGGATATCCTGTGCTTCCGACATGCAGATCACCCCCTTTCGGCATAATAGACGATCAGGGGGGCGATTATCTCACTTTTATTTGATCCTTGAGAGATAATGCGCGACAGCCGCTTTAATATCCGCCATATTGTCTGATCCGAATTTTTCCAGAAACGCGTCGGCGAGCGCCTGCGCTACCGCGGCTTCACCCACCACCCCGGCTGATTCCACCGCGCATATATCGGAACGCTCAACCGCGGCTTTCGCCTTCCGGCGCGAAGATATATTGATAGAATCAAGAGGCTTGAGCAATGTCGCGATCGGTTTCATGCAGGCGCGTATAACTATATCCTCGCCGTTTGAAATACCGCCTTCTATCCCGCCCGCGTTATTGGTCGTGCGCACGATCCCTTTGCGCTTCTCATAATATATCGGATCATGCACTTCCGACCCGAACCGCTGGGCATAACCGAATCCCAACCCGACCTCAACGCCTTTTACCCCGGGGATGGCCATAAGAGCTGCCGCGAGCTTTGAGTCAAGCCTGCGGTCGGGCTGCACGTAACTGCCCAGGCCGACCGGCACGCCGGCGGCCCTTATCTCGAACACGCCGCCGACTGTATCATTTTTTTCAAGAGCCTCTCTGATCTTATCCATTTTAGCTTCATGCGAAACCTCTCCGCCTATGGACACAACCATGCTTCCGATATCGATCTTGAACTCGCGCAGGAACAGCTTGGCGATCGCGCCGCATCCTACGGTTGCCGCCGTACTGCGGGCCGAGGCGCGTTCCAGCACCTCCCGTATATCGCTGAAACCATATTTCAGGAATCCCGCTAGATCGGCATGCCCCGGTCTGGGAGATACAACCTTGTGCAGCGTTTCAATACTGCAATCCTTGTTCTCAATAAGCAGCGAAATGGGGCTACCCAGCGTTACGCCCCCTTTCAATCCTGAAATGATCTGCGCTTTATCATTTTCTATTTGCATGCGCTTGCCTCGGCCGAAACCCATCTGCCTGCGCCTGAGCTCTTCGTTAATAAAATCCGTTTTTACTTTTAACCCCGCGGGCATACCATCTATTATCGCGACAAGCCCTCTACCGTGAGATTCACCAGCTGTTAAGATGCGCATAGGACCCTCCCCTTATTCCTTCCACAATCCAAGCCTGCTGTCCCGGGCCTGCCGATACAAGATCAGAAACTCATCGGCGTGTTTTACATTCGGCGGGTACGTCATTACCGACGCGTACCCCTGCTTGATGATCTCGGCGTTGATAAACGTGTTGTCCGGCAGATACGCGTATGCCAGAAGCCTCTTGTATTTATCCCGTTTCTCAACGTCGAACTCCAGCCGGACGGTCTTGCCTTCGACGAGTTCCTTCGTAAATTTCTGCGCGCGCCTGCCGAGAGCCTGGATGGTCTTGATATCCTGCCCCGATTTGCGGCTGTCGCGGTATAATTTCACCGACTCGTGCACTTCAGGCGTATCGATGCCGATAAGCCGCACGCGTTCGCCGCCGGCTAATTTCAGCGTGTCTCCGTCAACAACCCTGTCCACCAGGACGGCGGCGTAGGTACCGGAAGCGGCAAGATCGTTTTTGGGATCGTTGACGCCTGTGTCGGCTTTACCCGCCTGCGACAGCAAATACATGGCCGCGCTTATTAAAACGGCGGCAAACAACGCGACGGGATTTTTTTTTAGAGACCTCGAAAGACGCTTAGACATATTTTCCGATGAACCCCGCGAGCACCGCGATATCTTCAGTGCAGAATATTTTGCGGATGCTATTATCAAATAAAAGATTCGCGTCGGGCGCGAATTCGTCGTCCCCCGCCCATATCTCGACCAACAAAGGGACCTTCTCGAACGCGTCGATCACGATCGCCGCGTCAGCCTGTTTCAGTTTTTTGCCGGGGGTTTTCCCCAGCGCCGCGTATATTCCCTGGGGATTTTTGCCGTGTTTTCTGATGATAGGCTCGATCGCGCGCTTGCGGAACGCCGGATAATACGCTTCCCCTCCCGGCAATTCCTTAAAAGACACCCATTCCCCGGTTATATCCGGAAGCCCTTCGAGCTTCGCTTTGAGATAATGAAGCAAGAGTATCGAAACGAAATCTTTCGCCTGAACATTACATGATCGCGAAAGGATCCTTCTGCCGGAGACATCAATGCTGTATTCATCGCTAAAAAACGTCAACGCGGCCGGCTCTTTGCCGTCGGAAAGCATCTTTATATCATCCCACGATTTGTTTAAAGCCGCGTCATAAGCCATAATATTACCTTAATAGTTCCTGTATCGAAACCATTATATTCTTTATTTATGGATAAATCAACATGATAATAAGACACAAAAAGCCCAAAAATTAGAATTTGAGCTTTCTGAAAAACTACTACATTAATAGTATTGGCGTTCATAGCTCCACATTTGCCTGCGGCGTAAAAAAAGGGTTTACAAGAAAGCTTATAAGGCATAGAATAAGCTTAATAGTGGAGCTTCTGATGAAGGCACAATTAGACGGATATAGGCAATCTCAAAAAGGGGTTGCCTTTTTTTTATTCTTTCTGTTGTCTTTAATGTAGTATAGATACGCCAATATTGGCAAAGAGAGGGTATCATGTGTCCCCAAAAACCGCGTCTAGATGAATTACTTGCGAATTTTTTTAGGAGAATTATCCCTAATTATAGGCAGGATTTCTTTGAGCGAAACAGACAAACCGATAACATAATTGTTTGGCTGGTAGGAATATCAACCGGATTTCTTGTCTTAATAATATCTCAATTCGATAAATTGAAGTCAATTAACATAATTGTTTTAAAGTATACTGTTTTCTTTTCTTTATTGACTATTTTGCTGGGAGTTATGTATCGAATTCTTTTCTATTTCTGCGAAGGGGCACAATCTCAAATATTGTTCAGTCTGGAATGTGCCATATCGGCATTATGCGACCCTCCTGCATTTGTGCCGCGAGATTTTAGCCTCGAAAATGACCCTATAATAATAGCCGAGTATTTGAAGAATGAAATGAATTATGATTGCGATAGCCTCCTTCAATATCATATGCCAATCGAAGAATGGCGAGATTTCTACAATAAACATATAATTTTGTGGAAAAAGCAGGAACAAGACGGGCTAGATATGATTCAAAAATTAATCGCAGATACTTTTGACTTGCCAGGATATAAACTGTTCACTAAAAATACTACAAACTCAAACAAAGCTAAGCTTGTTAAAAAGCTAGAGAAA
>JBAYMQ010000158.1:0-3620 GCA_041663465.1 Candidatus Omnitrophota bacterium
GATGCGGACATGCTGGGCATCGGCCCGTTTATCGCCCATCCGGACACACCGCTTGACGGGATCGGTCATGATGATCTGGAGCTGACGTTACGGGCATTGAAGCGGCAGAACATCGCTAATCAGGTCGTGGTCGCGCGCGACGGGGCCGAGGCGGCGGAAATGCTTTTGGGGGAAACTCCGGTCAAGCCCGCGGTTATACTTCTTGATCTGAAGCTGCCCAAGATAGACGGGCTGGAACTGCTTAAAAGGATCCGCGCCGATGACCGCACCAGGCTATTGCCGGTGGTGATATTGACATCGTCCCAGGAGGAAAAAGATCTGCTTCAAAGCTACAGCCTTGGCGCGAACAGCTATATCCGGAAGCCGGTTGATTTTGAGCGGTTTATAGAATCTGTAGGAGAGCTCGGGTTGTATTGGCTGCTGCTGAACGAGTTGCCTCAATCGTAAAGGGGGGTTGTATGGCTACACCATTGCGTGTCCTTATGGTAGAGGATTCTGAGAACGACGCTGTGCTGATCTCGCATGAGATCAAACGCGGCGGGTATGATCTTTACGCCAGGCGCGTGCAGACAGCGAAGGATATGAGGGAAGCGTTAATGAAGGAAAAATGGGATCTTGTGATCTCGGATTATGTCATGCCCGCGTTCGACGGCCTCAGCGCGTACAGGGTATTGAAAGAAACAAAGCTCGATCTGCCGTTTATCGTTGTGTCGGGCAGCATCGGAGAGGATATCGCCGTAGACGCCATGAAAGCCGGCGTCCATGATTATATCATGAAGAATAATCTGACGCGGCTGGTCCCGGCGATCGCGCGCGAGATGAAAGAGGCCGCTGTCCGATGGGGACAGAAAATGGATGAGTTGATAATAGACGAACTGGCTTCATATCCGCAGCGCTATCCCAATCCTATCGTAGAAGTGGAACCGAACGGCGTCGTTCATTATATGAATCCCAAAGCCAAGCAGCTGTTCCCGGCAATCATGCGAGACGGGTTCTCGCACCCGTTCCTGAGCGGGCTCGATGTCATATGGGACGAATTGTCGCATATTGCGAACAACGTTTATGAGCGGGAGATCAGGGTGGGCGACGCGTTTTATCACCAGGCTATTTATTATATCGATGATTCTAAAAATGTCCGTATTTACGCCCTTGATATAACAAAAAGGAAAGAAATAGAGAAAGCCTTTGAAGAGGCGCAGCTCCTGCTGATCCAGACAACAAAGATGGCGACTATGGGATTGCTCGGAAGCAGCATTGCCCATGAGATATCGAATCCCTTGACCGGGGTTTTGAGCAACGTGCAGATGCTTAAGGTCGAGGCGCGGGAAAAACATCTGGTTGACGCTGAGTCTCTCAGGCTCATGGACGCGGTCGAGGATTCCGCGAACAGGTGCAAAAATATCATTCAATCTCTTTTAAGCTTCGCCGCGGCTCCGAGGGGGAAATTCCAGCCGCAGCAGTTGAACGTTCTTATCGACAAAGCGCTGTTCCTTTTAGAGCGGGAATTTTATAATAATAATATAGCCCTTGTTAAGTTGTACAAACAGGATATCCCTGATATTGTAGGGGATTCGCAGCTTCTTCAACAGGTTATATTCGACCTCGCGGTCAACGCGATATGGGCTGTGAGAAAAGAGCATCCGGCCGGAGAAGGCAGAGTCACGGTAACAACGGATTATGACGGGCGAAACAAGCAGGTAGTGTTTGGCATATCAGATAACGGTATCGGCATCGCGAAAGAGAACGTGGATAAGATATTCACGGCCTTCTTTACCACCAAGCCTTCAGGCTCCGGCACCGGATTAGGGCTTGCCATCGCGGCTGACATTATTAAATCCCATGAGGCTGAGATATTTGTCGACAGCTCAGGGAAAGGTTCAATATTTACCATCCGTTTCCCGGTCCGGGGTTGAACCCGGATCGGCGATATTTTACCCTTTTCGCCAATTATATGCGCCTTTTTTATGAGAATTTTGTTTACGCAACATATTGATTATGATATAATTACGATAATAATGAGGTGGCGTTGAAAAAGATACTTGTTGTTGAAGATGAAGTTGATATCGCGAAAGTCCTGTTGAAAAGGCTTAACGACGCGGGCTTTGAAACGCAGTGCGCCCTCGACGCTTATCTTGCCGTTAAATTCTGCCACGATTTCGCTCCTGATCTCGTAATTCTCGATCTTATGCTGCCTGCCGGAGGGGGACTTTTTGTTCTGGAGAATATCCGGGCGTCCGCTAAAACAAACAGCATCCCCGTGCTTGTTCTCACCGGGATCAAAGATGAGGAATATAAGCAGAAGGTCCTGGACCAGGGAGTGTCCGCGTATATGGAGAAACCCTATGAACATCAGGAATTGATAAAAACCATTAACAAGATACTGGTTGTATAACAAAAGGTTTACGCATGTCTTTATTGACTGATGCCCTCGTGAAAGAACACCTCGTTACTCCGGAACAATTGCAGGACGCGCGCGATAAGCAATTAGGCGCGAAAAAGTCGGTTGAAGACCTGATCATAGAGATGGGTTTCGTTAAAGAGCAGGACGTTATCAATGTCGCGTCGCGGGTTTTCCATATGTCCGTGATCAACGCGGATAAAGAGGAGGCTCAGCAGCAGGCCCTGAAGCTTGTTCCCTGCAATATGGCGAAACGTTACGGCGTTATCCCTTTGCGTATCGAAGACGGCGTATTAGTGATCGCTACCTCTAATCCGAGCGATATCGTAATGGAGGATGATATCCGGGTGTTGACCGGTAAACCTGTACGGTGCGTTCTCGGTTCTGAAAGCGTCATCTCGCGCATGATCGAAAAATATTATCAGCTGGATGATTCGATGTATGACCTGCTTAAGAACATCGTAGATGATACAAAAGTGGAGTTGGTGAAGGCGGCGGCGGAAAGCGCCGACGCTCTGGATGTCGCTGACCTTAAAGGGACAAGGGCGCCTGTTGTCAGGCTGGTAAACCTGATCCTTAACGACGGAATAAAGGCGCGGGCCAGCGATATTCATATTGAACCTCAGGAGGATCATCTTGTCGTCCGGTATCGCGTAGACGGCGACCTGAAGAATATAATGAAGGTTCCCGGAAAACTGCAGAATTCGCTTATCGCGCGGATCAAGATATTGGCGGAGCTGGATATCGCCGAGACCCGCAAGCCGCAGGACGGCCGGACCAGCGTATTGATCAACGGAACAAAGGTCGATGTCCGCATATCAACGGTGCCGACGTTTTTCGGTGAGAATGTCGTTATGCGCCTTTTGGACGCGCGCCAGGCAAAGATCTCGCTCGATAAGATCGGCCTGGAAGAAGACGAACTGCGCGTTATCCGCGAGACTGTCACCAGACCGCAGTGCATGATCCTTGTTACAGGCCCTACCGGTTCGGGTAAAAGTACGACGCTTTATTCCGCCATTTCACAGATGGACGGTGACAAGCTCAATATTTCGACCGTAGAAGACCCGGTCGAATACGAGCTCGATTTCTGTAATCAGGTTCAGGTACGAGAAAAAATCGGCCTGGACTTCGCCGCGGCATTGAGGTCGCTGCTCAGGCAGGACCCCGATATTATAATGATTGGCGAAATTCGTGACCAGGAGACGGCCAAGATTGCCGTTCA
>JBAYMQ010000159.1:0-3603 GCA_041663465.1 Candidatus Omnitrophota bacterium
AAATAATAGGATTTTCTATTTTACCGTATCTCCTGAGCTGCCGGAACCAGCATATTTACCAAGAGCTTCCCAAGTCTTATTTCCTACGATACCGTCTGCGTTCAAGCCGTTCGCTTTCTGAAAGGCTTTTATAGCCTTTTTGGTACCCTTGCCTTTTATCCCGTCGATCTTGCCTTCATAATAACCGGCGTTCTTCAAGGCTGACTGGACCTCTTTTATATTGGTCTTCGACTTGTCAAATCTTTGCTTTACTTCGAAATTCGTTGAAGCCGGTTCGGCTCTGAATTCTTCCGACATTTGCGAGCGTTCCGCTGCTATGCGGTCAGCTTCAGCCTGCTTCATCTCGACGCCTTCGACCCTCGATTCAAGCGTCTCGACCTTCGTCTTTATTCCTGTTATCTCGTCCTGACGCTTTTTCTGCGCAGTGCCGCATCCAGAAAGCGCCACAACCACAAAACATACCAAAACCGGGTAAATCAGATTCTTTTTGTCCATCCCATTCCTCCTGTAAGTGCTTAGTAAAAATTATATTCCACAATATGTAAAAAAGCAAGGCCTAAAACGATTATTCCTGCGAGGCCAGTTTCTTGTATTCTTCCCAAATTTCGTCGGGCATGTGTTCTTCGAATTGTCTCAGGAATTTTTTCACGTCTTCCAGCTCGTTTTTCCATTCGCTAAGGTTGACATCGAAAAGCCGGTTCATCCTTTCTTTCGGTATATCAAGCCCCTTCATGTCCAGGTCTTCCAGGTGCGGCACGTAACCGATAGGGGTCTCGCGCGAACCGACGCGCTTATTCACCCTGTCTATGACCCACTTCAGGACGCGGATATTGTCCCCGAAACCGGGCCATAGGAATTTGCCCTCATCGTCCTGCCTGAACCAGTTCACGTTGAATATCTTAGGCGGGTGGCGCAGCCTTTTTCCTACCTCAAGCCAGTGTTCGAAATAATCACCCATGTGATATCCGCAGAACGGGAGCATCGCCATCGGGTCGCGGCGGAGCACGCCTTCCTTATGGGAGGCGGCGGCTGTCGTCTCGGACCCCATGCGCGCGGCCGAGAATACGCCGTTCTGCCACCCCAGGCTTTCATATATGAGCGGCATGAGCTTTGTGCGTTTGGCGCCGAATATTATCGCGGAGATGGGTACGCCTTTCGGGTTATCAAATTCAGGAGAAAGATTGGACGTATTATATACAGAAAGAGTGAACCTGGAATTCGCGTGAGCCGCCTTTGTAGTCATGGCGCTGTTCCATGGATTGCCCTGCCAGTCGATAGTGTTAGCCGGGACCGGTCCGTCAGCGCCTTCCCACCACGGCTCATTTGTATCCTTATTTAAAGCTGTATTCGTGAATAACGTGGGGTAGAAGGTGCCTTTCTTTAAAGCGCGCACCATGTTCGGGTTCGTCTTCATAGATGTTCCGGGCACGACCCCGAAAAATCCAGCCTCCGGATTTATCGCCCATAAACGGCCGTCGGGCCCGACGTTCAGCCATGCAATATCATCGCCCAGCGTCCATATTTTGTAACCCGGCAGCGCCGGTTCCATCATAGCAAGATTCGTCTTTCCGCAGGCGGAAGGAAGAGCCGCGGTCACATATGTAACGTTGCCTTTGGGATCCTCGATGCCCATTATGACCATGTGTTCTGCAAGCCAGCCTTCCTGGAGCCCTGTCCATGAAGCGATCCTTAAGGAGAAACATTTCTTTCCCAAAAGGGCGTTCCCGCCGTAACCTGAGCCTATGCTCCATACCAGATGTTCGAGAGGGAAATGCATGACAAAGCGCCTGTCAGGGTTAAGATCGCCGATAGAATGGAGCCCTTTTACAAAATTTTCACTCGCGCCGATCTTCCCAATGACATTTTTTCCCATCCGCGTCATAATGCGCATGCTTATGGCGACATAAGTGGTGTCGGTGAGCTGGACGCATGCTTCGGCGTAGGGAGAATCCGGGTGGCCCATCATATAAGGAAGGACATACATCGTTCTGCCGCGCATGCATCCGTCAGATAGCTTGCGCATCATATCTTTTGCTTCCTGGGGCGCCATCCAGTTATTGTTCGGGCCGGCGGTCTGTCTTTCGGGGTAACATACGTAAGTCAGGTGCTCGGTCCTTGCAACGTCTGTGGGATGGCTTCTGTGGAGGTAAGAATTGGGCCATGTCTGCTGGTTCAATTCCTGAAAAATGAAATTGCCGTTGATCTTTTCTTCCCGTATGCCTTTTTCTATCAGCATGTGGGCTTCTTTTTCAGAGCCGTCGCACCAATATATGTTTTTAGGCTTTGTCAGCTTTGCTTGTTCGTCAACCCATCGTTCTAGCGGTGTTGCCATTCAATTAGTCCTTTTGATGATAATAAAGTATCATATTGTAGCATAAATCCCGGATTTAGCCACACTTTTGTGCGATGTTCCTTAATATATGAGCGTTTTTTACCGCAGGGCCTTTTCAAGCGATGAAATGATAGAACTTTCGTCTTTCATCATTGAATTGGGGATATTGAGCTCATCCACACGCGAAACGCCTTTACTCTCAAGGATTGTTTTTATATGACGCAAACAGTTTTTAACACCCGCGCCGCTTCCGGAAGTCAGCATCACGATCACTCTTTTGCCGCTCATGCCATTCACTTTGTCCAGGTATGTATTGACCGCAGGCGTCGGAGCAAATGCCCATATAGGGGAGCCTATCACGATCACATCGTAGGGACTGGCGTCGTATATTATGCCTTCCAGGAGCTCGCACCTTTTTTTTGTAAAGGCGGCTTTGCACTGGCCAATAAAATTCGCTATCTCTTCTTTCGGTTTCAGGCGCTGTATATTGACTTCATTATCTTTTTCGAGGGTCTTTTCATATAGTTGAACCACTTTATCCGTTATCCCGCTAAAAGAGTAGTAAGTTATCAATATCTTCATGAGCACCTCCGATTTACTATTATCTAACTCCGGTAAATCGTCCCGTGGTTTGCCATTATCTCAGTCAAGCAAACCATCCCGAGCATCATTAGCATGATTCATGATGCGAGGGAAGCCACCGCTGGTTCACTCAAGCGCCGAGGGACTGACAATTCATTGGCAAATATTATACTACGACGGGAGCAAAATCGAAAGTGAAAATGTTTAGTTGAAAATTATAGGATTATATGCTACAATTTGGCGGTTCTTTGAAGGAAACAACTTTTTTATACTCCCCTGTAGCTCAGCTGGTAGAGCATGTGGCTGTGCGCGAAGCGCGAAGCGATGAGCGCAAAACTCAGCGTCAAGCGCGACATGAAGACAGGAGACAAATTGGGACGAGAAAAACGGAAATACAGCGACCGCCGCCAATATCTTATCCGGGCTGTACGTGCCCGGAGAAAGAAAGTGCGGCAGATGTCGGTAGATTACAAGGGCGGGAAATGCGAACTTTGTAACTACGACCGCTGCGTTGACGCTCTCGAGTTCCATCATAATGATGAAGCCGGCAAGAAGTTTGGTATATCCGAAAAAGGATATACCAGAAGCTGGGACACCGTTAAGGTAGAACTTGATAAATGTATTCTCGTTTGCGCCAATTGTCACCGTGAACTTCATGCAAGGTTAGCAGCCTCCGGCGAAAACGCAGG
>JBAYMQ010000160.1:0-3595 GCA_041663465.1 Candidatus Omnitrophota bacterium
CGTGAAGAGGCAAAGCATTTGATCGACCAGAAGGTTATTCAAACCGGGATGATCCCGAAGGTCGAGGCTTGCATACACGCTATAAATAAAGGCGTAAAGAAAACCCACATGGTCGACGCTTGTATACCGCACGCGCTGTTACTGGAAATTTTTACCGATCAGGGCATCGGCACCGAGATCGTCAGTTAGCGGACTTTTCTGCAGAAAGCATATCATGACTAAGGAAGAAATATTTCAGGGATATAAGGATTTTCTCGTTCCCAGCTATACGAAAGTGCCTTTGATCTTTGTGAAAGGCAAGGGGAGTTATTTGTGGGATATCGACGGTAAGAAGTATCTTGATTTCTTCCCCGGTTGGGGCGTAGGCAATGTCGGCCACTGCCATTCAAAGGTTATGACCGCTATCCGCGATCAGGTATCAAAGCTTATTTTTATCCCTAATAATTATTACCATATTGCGCAGGCGAAGCTGGCCAAGGAATTGAATTTTTGGAGCCGTAAACCGTATAAGGTTTTTTTCGGGAATTCCGGTGCCGAGGCGAATGAGGCGGCTATTAAATTGTCCCGGAAGTTCGGTAAAGGCCGATACGAGATCATAACGTTCCTGGATTCTTTCCACGGCAGGACTATGGCGACAATATCGGCAACGGGCCAAAAGAAATATCAGGAAGGGTTTGCTCCGTTGGTGCAGACCTTTACGCATGTTCCGTTCAATGATCTCGGGGCGGTTAAAGCCGCTATCAATGATAATACGGTCGCGATCATGCTTGAACTCGTTCAGGGCGAAGGAGGTGTCCGTATCGCGGCTCCCGAATTCGTCACGGGCCTGCGGGAATTGTGCGATAAGCACTCTCTGCTTTTGATCGTAGATGAGGTCCAGACCGGCATAGGCCGTATCGGCACGATGTTCGCGTGGCAGCAGTTTGGGATCGAGCCGGATATATTCACGCTCTCTAAAGCGTTGGCGGGCGGCCTGCCTATCGGTGTTATGATGGCCAAACCCGAACTCGCGGATCTCCTTGCTCCAGGCACGCACGCTTCGACATTCGGCGGGGGGCCGGTTATTTGCCGTGCGGCATTGGCTGTCCTGAAGGCCGTGCAGAAAGAAAAGATGCTGGCGAATGCCAAAAAAGCCGGCCAGGATCTGCGCGACGCGTTGAACGGCCTTAAGGAAAAGCACGCCATTATAAAGGATGTACGGGGTAAAGGGTTGATGTGCGGGGTTGAGTTATCCGTTCCCGGGAAATCAATTGTCGAGGCGTGTACTCAACAGGGATTACTGATAAATTGCACTCACGGCAATGTTTTGCGGATCATGCCCGCATTGAATGTCACAAATAATCAGATCAAGAGGGCGGTCGCGATCCTGGATTCGGCTTTGGATTCGTTTGCGGCGGCTGCGAGATAGAGGAAAGAGGTAGAAATGAAAAAAGATCTATTGACTATAGGACAATTAAGCGCGAAAGAGATCCAAGATATATTTTCGTTGACGGCAAAGATGAAGAATGCTCCGCAGGCGTATAAAAGCGTATTGCAGGGGAAGTCTTTGGCTCTGATCTTTCAGAAGCCGTCAACCCGCACCTATGTTTCATTTTACGTCGGAATGTTCGAACTCGGCGGGACGGCGCTGTATCTTGGGCCTGATCAGATAAAATTAGGCGAGAGGGAGACCGTGCACGATGTCGCCAAGACGTTGAGCAGATATGTGAGCGGTATAGTGCTTCGCACTTTCGCCCATCAGACCGTGATCGATATGGCGGCATTCGCGGATGTCCCCGTGATAAACGGATTGTCGGATTATTCGCATCCGTGCCAGGCGCTGGCGGATCTGTTCACCATCCGGGAGAAATTCGGAAGCTTCAAAAATATTACCATGGCGTATGTCGGGGACGGGAACAATGTGTGTAATTCTTTGATCGCGGTATGCGCGAAAGTCGGCTTGCATCTGAATATAGCTACCCCCAAAGGATATGAACCTGACAAAGGCGTTATGAGGATGGCGCGGGTTGTCGCGAATCAGTCGGGATCCAGGATCCGCCTTTTTGACAACGCGGAAAAAGCCTCCGTAGGCGCTGATGTGTTGTATACCGATGTGTGGGCGTCTATGGGGCAGGAAACGGAAGCCAATAAGCGTAAAAAGGTTTTTAAGGCCTTCCAGTTGAATTCGAAACTCGCCCGTTTAGCCAACAAGGGCGCTTTGATCATGCATTGCTTGCCCGCACATCGAGGCGAGGAGATTTCCGATGAGGTTATAGATGGCCCAAATTCCATAGTTTTTGATGAAGCGGAGAACAGATTGCATGTGCAGAAAGCTATTCTTGTTAAACTGTTAAATAATTCTTAAGAGGAGAATCATGAAAAAAATCGTGCTGGCGTATTCGGGCGGGCTGGACACGGCCTGCGCCATTAAATGGCTCAAAGATAAAGGATTCGATGTTGTTTGTTTTATCGCGGATCTCGGACAGGGCGAGGACTTTCAGGCTATCGAGGAGCGCGGCCTTGCGGGCGGCGCCTCCAAGGTCTATTGTAAAGATCTGACGGATGAGTTTGTTAAGGATTTTATAACTCCCGCTTTAAAGGCCAATGCCTTATACGAGGGCAAATATATGCTGGCTACCGCGTTGGGCAGGCCGCTTATCGCTAAATACCTTGTTGAGGTTGCGCATAAGGAAAAGGCGGACTATATAGGGCACGGGTGCACGGGTAAAGGCAATGATCAGGTGCGTCTGGAAGTTACGGCGGGAATCCTGGATCCGAAGCTGCAGATCATCGCGCCAGTGCGGGAGTGGGAATTCAAATCGCGCGAGGAAGAGATCGAGTACGCGCTTAAAAACCGGATCCCCATAGATGTCACTAAGAAAAAGGTTTATAGCATCGACCGCAACCTGTGGGGCGTGGCTATCGAGGCTGGGATATTGGAGAATCTTGACCAGGAACCTCCGGAGGACGCGTATATCATGACCAAGAGTCCCACGGGGACTTCGACGTATCCGAAATATATCGAGATCGGTTTTGATAAAGGCGTTCCCAAAAAACTTGACGGTAAGGCCGTGGGTTTGAAAGAAATGATCGTGACCCTCAATCAGGTCGCCGGCAGCTACGGTATCGGCCGCTGCGATATGGTTGAAAACAGGCTGGTCGGGATCAAGTCCCGCGAGGTATATGAAGCGCCTGCTGCGACGGTACTATACGCGGCGCATAAAGAGCTCGAAGCCCTGACCCTTGACCGCGAGGTCAGCCATTATAAAGAAATGATCTCGCTTAAATACGCGGATCTCATTTATTACGGGCTTTGGTATTCGCAGCTCAAAGACGCGCTGGACGGGTTTATCGAGTCGACGCAGCGCAATGTCACTGGTTCGATCAAATTGAAGTTATTTAAAGGCACCTGCGTCGCGGTCGGCAGGAGTTCAACTCATTCAATGTATAAAAAAGAGCTTGCGACATACGGCGCGGAGGATAAGTTCGACCAGAAACTCGCCGAGGGTTTTATTAAAATATGGGGCATGCCCTATAAGCGTTCATAAGGAGACCGTATGGCTAAGAAATTGTGGGGAGGCAGGTTCAAGAAGCAGATGAATCCCGAATTTTACGA
>JBAYMQ010000161.1:0-3590 GCA_041663465.1 Candidatus Omnitrophota bacterium
CCGCATGTCCGCGTGGATACGCATATTTATCAGGGCTATGAGGTTCCCCCGACTTATGATTCCATGCTTGCCAAGGTTATCACGTCCGGCGCGACCAGAATGGACGCTATCAAGGTGATGCATCGGGCGCTTAACGAATTCAATATCGGTCCTATCAAAACGACGATCCCGTTCCATCTCCGTCTCCTGGAGAATGCAGCGTTTATCAAGGGCGATATATCGACTCATTTTGTGCAGGAGATGATGTCCGCCGGTATCGAATCCGCCTTATCTGAAAGCTAAGGAGCTTTTTATGGTATTTGGAGATGAAGTGCAATCGAATCTGGGGTGCATAAAGATATATAAAAGCGCTATCGCGGCCGTTGCCGCAATCGCGGCTATGGAAGTTGAAGGCGTCAAGAGTGTCAGCCGCGGAGCGGTGATCAGGTTCCTGGAGCTTATGGGCGCAAAGATAACAAAGATAAGGATAGAGATCGACCATAATTCGAATGTTTCCATTGAAGTGCCGCTTATAGTAAAATACGGTTATCACGTTCCTGAAGTCGCCAATAAGGTGCAGGAAAATATCCGCCAGGCCGTCGAAAAGTCAACGAACCTTTCCGTAAAGAATGTAGATATCAGCATTAAATCAATAGAGAGATCAGGATGAGGAGGACGACGATATGAGAGTGTTCAATGTGCTGGGAATATTTTTTTACGCGGGCGTTATTATACTTATCGGAGTCGGTTTTATAGCCCTGTCATTTAATTTACTCCTGCCTGAACATGTGAATTATTTATATTATTATATGCAGGATAATCCTTTGAATAAATGGGCGGTGAGGTTATCGGGCCTGCTTTTGATCATAATCAGTTATTCATTCGCGCAGCTGATATTAGGCAGGATGCAGCGCGAGAAAACCATCGCGTTCACCACCGCTTCGGGGGAAGTGACAATTGCGCTGTCCGCGATCGAAGATTTGATCAAGTACGCGAGCAACATCATGCCCGAGATCAGGGACCTGAGCCCCGACGTGATAGCTTCAAAAAAAGGGATAATAGTGACGTTGCGGGTCGCGCTTCGTTCGGAGGCGAATCTGCCTGAGTTGACCGCGCGCCTCCAGGAGATCACCAAGTCTAAGATCCAGGAAGTCCTCGGGATCGAAGAGGCTATTATCATAAGGATCCATATTTCCAAGATAGTGTCGCGTGAAGAAAAAGATAAAAGGCGTAAGGATGCTTTAAAGGATGAACCGTCCATACCGTTCGGCGGTTTCGGAAGAGTATAACGTTATAACAGGAGGAAGAGAGCAATGGCAACAATAGGTATTTTAACTGGCGGCGGCGATTGCCCGGGATTGAACCCGGTTATCAGGGCTGTAGTGAGGAAAGCCTTGAAAGAAGGATATACGGTTACGGGTATAAAGAACGGGTGGAAAGGCATTATCGAGAACGACACCATCCCTCTAGATATAAATGCAGTGTCAGGGATATTGCATCGCGGCGGCACGATCTTAGGCACCAGCCGCACCAATCCCTATAAAAAAGAAGGCGGAGTGGAAAAAGTAAAAGAGAATTTCAAAAAAATGGGCTTGTCGGCGCTGGTCGCGACCGGAGGCGAAGACACGCTCGGGGTAGCTGCGAAATTGTTCAAAGACGGCGTTAATGTCGTCGGCGTTCCAAAGACCATCGACAATGATCTCGGCTGCACGGATTATACATTCGGTTTCGATACCGCGATCAATATAGCTATGGAGTGTATCGACCGGCTGCATACGACCGCCGAATCGCATCACCGTGTCCTGGTTGCCGAAGTCATGGGCAGGCACGCCGGGTGGATAGCCCTCGAAGCGGGCATGGCGGGCGGGTCCGATTATATCCTGATCCCTGAAAAGGATATCGATATCGACGCGGTTTGCAAGGCTATTCAGTCGCGCCACGCGCGCGGAAAACTCTTTAGCATTATCACTGTGGCCGAAGGCGCCAAGTTCGCGTCCAGGGATATCACGCAGAACCAGGCGCTCGATGAATTCGGCCATGTGCGCCTCGGAGGTATAGGGGATATGCTCGCCAAGGAGATCGAGAAACGGACAGGCTTTGAAACGCGTGTCAGCGTATTCGGACATATCCAGCGCGGCGGTTCTCCGACCGCGTTCGACCGGATACTGGGTACAAGGTTCGGTGTTAAGGCCGTAGAGCTTATTAAAGCTAAGAAATTCGGCCACATGGTGGCGTTGCGGGGAAATCAGATCGTAGATGTGCCGCTTGAAGACGCTGTTAAGGAACTTAAGACGGTAGATCCGGAGCTCTACAAAGTCGCGGAAGTGTTCTTCGGATAAAGGAGTCTAGATGAGAGATCATATTAAAGATATTCTTTTGCAGAGTATCCAGATCAAGGAAGACCTGCTTCACACGCGTATCGACCAGATCATAGATCTGAGCAATATGGTGATCGATAGCCTGAAGAAAGGCGGGAAGGTCATGATTTTCGGCAACGGAGGAAGCGCTTCCGACAGCCAGCATCTCGCCGCTGAATTAGTCGGCAGGTATCAGAAAGACCGGCAGGCTCTGCCGGCGATCGCGCTTACGACTAATACGTCAATTTTGACCGCTATCGCCAATGACTACGGATATGAGATCGTTTTTGCCAAGCAGATAGAAGCGCTGGGCGCGAAAAACGATATAGTGATAGGCATATCCACCAGCGGTAAGGCAAAGAACGTTGCCGCCGGGATCAAACAGGCCAAGAAGATGGGGATAAAGACTGTTGTATTCACCGGAGGCGACGGCGGGGAAATCGCCAAGCTGGCTGACGCGGCTTTGGTTGTTCCGTCTAAAGTAACCGCGCGTATCCAGGAAGCTCACATCGCGGTCGGACATATCATATGCGAACTCGTAGAAGATTACTTCGCTTCGAATCCAAGATAAAAACGCTTGGGGCGCTGACAAAGATACTCCGTTCTTTGCGCGGGCGGGGCAACCGTGTTGTGTTTACCAACGGCTGTTTTGATATCCTGCATTTAGGCCATGTGTCTTATCTCCAGGAAGCCGCAGGGAAAGGGGATATCCTGGTCGTGGGTATTAATAGCGACAGTTCTGTCAAACGCCTGAAAGGCGCCGGCCGCCCGGTTATAGGAGAAAAGCAGCGGGCGTCGGTTGTCGCCGCGCTTGAGGCTGTTGATTACGTCGTTATATTCTCCGGAAGCACTCCTGAGACGGTGATCCGGGCGCTTGCGCCGGATGTGCTGGTTAAAGGCGGGGATTGGAAGATCGACGATATTGTCGGCGGCAGGTTCGTTACCGGGAACGGCGGCAAGGTGTTCAGTATTAAATTCATCAAAGGGTATTCCACAACTTCGTTGATAAAGAGAATTTCTCATGCCTGATAGAAAGAACGCATCGAGCGGGATATCCCGCGTTATAGACGCGAACGCCAACCGCCTCAAAGAGGGGTTGCGCGTATGCGAAGAGGTGGCGCGTTTTATTTTGAACGACGGACGGCTAACCCGGGGTCTGAAAGAAATACGCCATGAAGCCGACGGGCTTTTGGATGCTTTGATCAGCCGCAGCGATTGTCTTTTTGAGCGGGATTCAACGCATGATACGGGCCG
>JBAYMQ010000162.1:0-3571 GCA_041663465.1 Candidatus Omnitrophota bacterium
AGCCCCGTATGGGTGACCGGTAACCGGATAAACCCCGCGTTGAGCGTGAACATTATCACCCCGGTTTTGGCGAACGGGACAAAAGCCGCGATACAAAGGACAATCGGCATCATTTCCAAAGATCTTCTCAAAATAAACAGCGGCGGGATCCCGGACGCGAATACAAGCCCGGCGAGCATCAAAAAATACAAAAAAAACGCGCGGATCTGAACCGCGGGGGTCAGCACGATGAACAAGATGCACGCGAAGAACACCCCGATCTTCACGCGCGGATCCCTGCGGTGCAGAATGCTGTCTAAACGGCTGTATTCATCAAGGAATGCGTGTTTCACGCGCGCTCTTTCCTCTTCAATAAAGCGGCAAACCCGTACGCCGCGCCGAATACCAGCAATGTGCCCATGACGCCGGCAGCGGACGTCGCAAGTTTCTCGCTTTTGATACCAGGCCACGCGTAATCAGGGACCGGGGATGTCATCGCCGGCTGCACCCCGCCTTTTTCAAGGAACCCCTTATCCTCCGCCACGCGCTCCAACCCGTCAGGAAATGATGACGCGAAAGGAGACAGCATGACCGCGAGCAAAAGCGCCGCCAATAAGCCGAAAAGGATATCTTTCTTATTCATGGGAACCCTCCGCTTTATATATAAGATCAGGCCGCACTTTAAGAACAAAAGAAAACACCAGGCACGTTATGACCGCTTCGCCAATGCCGATCAACGCGTGCACGCCGAGCATAGCGGGAAAAACGACATTGAACGGAGATGTCCCCGAAAAAACCAATTGCAGAGAACAGGCGCTTGACGCCAGGATCACTGACGCCCATGAGGCAACGGCGACACTTGCCAAAACAGCCGGTTTCCCGAACATGCCGTTACAAAGCCTGTATATAAGATACCCTCCCATTGTTCCTATGAACGACATATTGAATATATTCGCGCCCAAAGCGGTCAATCCGCCGTCCTGAAAGATCAAACACTGCACCATAAGAACAACCGCTATAACAATAGCTCCGGCGCACGGCCCTAAAAGCGCGGCCGCGAGGACTCCGCCCAGGAAATGACCCGACGTCCCTCCGGCAACGGGAAAGTTCAACATCTGCGCGGCGAAAACAAACGCCGACATGACACCCATAAGCGGCACGACTTTATCCTTGAGCGTCCGCGACGCCTGACTGATACAAAGCCCCAAACCGCCCGCCGATAATGCCCACGCGGAAACCCAGGTTCCGGTGCTTAAAAACCCATCCGGGATATGCATACTGTCTCCTTTTCGTTAAAAGGCCATCTGCCCGCGCAAACCGCCTACCACAATAGTTCCGTCGCCGTTAGCCGCGTCTTTGCCGTACGGCCGCCATATGATCTGTAAATCCGGGCTCAAAGAAAGATGCTCGTTGACTTTATAGTTATAATACCATTCCAAATGAGACTCGGTTTTCGCCTGCAGGTTATTGACACTTTTATATTTGCCTGACGGGACGATCCGGCCGAAACCCACGCCGGTCACGTCGTCCGGCCTGCCCCACGGAGCGCCTTTGAACTGCGGGCCTATGCTCCAGGACCGTTCAAGCGACACCGTATTGCCGCTCAAATACACATCGGGATCCTGCCATCCGTACCGGACAAACACGCCGGCGATATCGGTCACTTCCTGGTCGAAACTTACCCCGTAGCCATACCCGTTCTCTTTTTCTTTGGAGCTGTCGCGCCATTTCGTATGATTGTTGCCATTGCGCCACGCGGTGAAACGATAATTCCCGGGCCTGCTTAAAAAACGCGGTTTGAAATTTATCTCTCCGGCCAGGAACATGGCGTCGAACACATTGTCCCATTGACTTTTACTATCAGCGGCCACGAAGTTCACATCGAAAAAGTCGTACGGAGCCATGCCAAAATGAACGCCCGCGCCGTTACTCGCGGGAAATTCTATCACGGGAGAATTCCCAAAGATCCCGGATATGAACTGAGTCGTATCCATATTCGCGTACTCATTAGTATCGATATAATTGGTCATGTCAAGTTTACCGAACGTCAAAGCTGCGGATAAATTCTGGAAATAATGTTCATACCACGCCTCAGGCATGTAAACGCTGGAATCATCGCACGCGTTGTTATTGACATTGCCATAGAGCTTCAATGACCTGTCCAGGCCCGCTCCGGGCGCGGATTTGAACTGGACATACCCTTCCCCGTATTCGCCGAATTTCTTATTAAAGTCAACGTTCACGGTCATATTGGCGTCGGTTTCATCCTCGCCCTGAGATAACAGGGTGTCGCCGTTGGCGTCCCGCGCCCCCTGCACGATGGTCGTAGCCTGCACCCCCAGGGATAACCCTTCCATCAATTGATACGCCGGGGCGCGCTGCTTCAGGCGCTCATCGATGCGTTTATCTATTTCCGTAGCCGAAACCGGCTCCCCGACAGCCCGCGCGGACGATTCCGTCTTTATAACGCGCTGCTCCAGGTCTTCTATCTTTTTCTGCTGGAATTCCACGATCTTTTTCAGCTCGCGGATCTCCCGGAGCATATCCTCATTCGAAGAGCCCGTATCCGCGGACGCCGCGGCACATAAAAACACACCGATAGCCGTCACCAATGCTGTCACCGTTAAAAGGACTTTATCGCGTGGCACATTCGCCTCCCATCTTCACACGATTTATATAATCGTGTTACCGCTGGTTAAAAAAAATCACGCCCCGCCTTATTCCAGATCTTCACCCGTTGTCGCCATACTCAACGCGCCGTGTTTTACGCCTTTGGTCCCGCGCATTTTATCGGAAAGTTCTTTGATCCTGCCCGGTTTTCCTTTGACCGCGATGATCTCAAGACAATTATGATGGTCAATATGTATATGCTGGCTGGCGAAAATTACTCCGCCGAAGTCATGCTGCAGATCGGTAAGAGTGGTGACGAGCTCGCGTTTGTGATGGTCATACACCAGGGTTATCGCGCCTACCACATCCCCCTCTCCCGACCATTCATCTTTGACCAATTCGGCGCGGATCAGGTCACGCAGCGCTTCAGACCTGTTGCCATACCCTTTAGCGCCAAGAAGACTATCCCACTTCCGCAGCAGATCCTTCTCCAGCGACACCCCGAATCTCACTAATGACGACATGCGAACGCTCCTCGTATTACGAATATTAATATTGTAACACTCCATCAAAACCTGTCAACAATTATAATTCCGGGGACACACTACTTAATTCAAGCATGGCTGCCCCTCTCACAAAGCGAGTTGCGAAACCCGCCAGGGCTTCTCTCCGGCGTGAACTCCGGGCTTCGCCTTTTAGCGCCTGCCACAGCCCTCACGGGCGGAACTCATCATTAATAATTAAGTACTGTGTCCCCGGAAACAGATATGATGGACTTCTTATGACGTATAGCTATGCAGACCGGGGAGGATAAAATTGACCCCGATAAAAGTGAAGAGCGTGACGAGGAAGCCGATGATGCACAGCCAGGCGGCTTTATTGTCTTTCCAGCCGCGCAATACGCGCATGTGAAGATACACGACATACACGAGCCACGTGATAAGCGAACACGTCTCTTTCGGATCCCAGCCCCAATACGTGC
>JBAYMQ010000163.1:0-3560 GCA_041663465.1 Candidatus Omnitrophota bacterium
CTGGTTATTTCGCACAACAAAACCCTTGCCGCGCAGCTCTATTCTGAATTCAAGGAATTTTTTCCGCAAAACGCCGTCGAATACTTTGTCTCATATTACGACTATTACCAACCCGAAGCATATATCCCGTCGACAGATACTTATATAGAAAAAGATTCCTCGATCAACGACCGCCTCGACCGGATGCGCCTGTCTTCCACCAGTTCCCTCATGTCGCGGCGGGATGTTCTGATCGTCGCGTCCGTATCGTGCATATATAACCTGGGCTCCCCGCTGGAATACCAGAACATGCTGATCATTTTGAACAAGGGTGACGAAATCCCCCGCGACCGTCTACTGGCGCAGCTCATAGCCGTACATTATGAGCGCAATGACTACGAATTCGTCCGCGGCAAGATGCGCGTGAGGGGAGACGTGGTAGAGATCTATCCCGCGTACAAAGAAACCGGCATACGCATTGAGTTCTTCGGCGATATAGTTGAAAGAATATCGGAAATAGACCCGGTGTCGGGCGATGTCCTGTCCGCGCTGGAAAGAACAGCCATATATCCGGCGAAACATTTCCTTGCCTCCGAGCAAAACGTAGCTAACGCGCTTACGACGATCCGCCGGGAATTAAACGATCATCTGGCTTATTTACGTAAAGAAAATAAGCTTTTGGAGGCGCAGCGCCTGGAACAAAGAACTAAATACGACCTTGAAATGCTGAAAGAACTGGGATATTGCCATGGGATCGAAAACTACTCCCGCCACCTGTCGGGTAAACCTCCCGGATCGCGCCCATACTGTCTTCTGGATTATTTCCCGGACGACTTCCTCGTTGTAATCGACGAATCCCATGTGACTCTTCCCCAAATTCGGGGCATGTTCGAAGGCGATAAAGCGCGTAAAAACGTTCTGGTCGATTATGGTTTCCGGCTGCCGTCCTGCCTCGATAACAGGCCGCTTAAATTCGGGGAATTCGAATCTATGGCCAGGCAGGCTATCTTTGTATCCGCGACCCCGGGGCCGTATGAGCTCGAGAAAAGCGCCGAAAAGATCGTTGAGCAGATCATTCGCCCCACAGGCCTGATTGATCCGCAGATCATTATAAGGCCGACCAAAAATCAGATACACGACCTTGAAACCGAGATACGCAAGCGCGCGAAAAAAGATGAGCGGGTGCTGGTAACCACGCTTACTAAACGAATGTCGGAAGATCTCACTTCTTATTTACAAGAGAGGGGATTAAAGGTAAAATATCTTCATTCAGAGATCGAAACCATCCAGCGGTCCCAGATACTGCGGGATCTTCGAGCCAGGGAGTTCGACTGCCTGGTAGGCATTAATCTGCTCAGGGAAGGGCTTGACCTTCCGGAGGTTTCGCTCGTCGCGATCCTGGATGCCGATAAAGAGGGGTTCTTAAGATCCGCCTCGTCGCTCATTCAAGTCGCGGGCCGCGCGGCGCGCAACATCAACGGGACAGTTATCATGTACGCCGATACGACCACTAAATCGATGCAAAAAGCTATCGACGAAGGGGTACGGCGGCGCAAGATACAGCTCGAGTTCAACGCGAAAAACGATATAACGCCCAGGTCTATCCAAAAAGCGATCAAACAGGGGATAGAGGACTTCTCCGACGCCGAGGAATTCGTTATGCAATTGACCGGAGAACAAAAGGATGAATACGATCTGAAGGAATATATCGCCGAGCTTGAGTACGAAATGGAACTTGCCAGCCGAAACCTGGATTTTGAGAAAGCCGCGCGGTTGCGCGATAAAATAAAGGAAATTAACCCCCATTTTAAATCATGATACTGACCATTGATATAGGCAATACATGCGTCACAGCGGGTTTATTCCTGGATAACCGCCTGGTAAAAAAATTTTCAGTCCCGACCCGCCTGGCCGCAGGCCGCATGTTCTTATCCGCTATCAAAACGGATACGGTCAAGGCGGCCGTGATCGCGAGCGTAGTGCCCAAAGCTACGGACGCGCTGATAAAAAACCTGAAAAAAGTATTCCCAATGCTTAAACCTGTCGTATTGGGCAATAACGCTCTTGTTCCGATTAAAAACGCGTACAAATTCCCCAAGCAGGTCGGACAGGATCGTCTGGTCAACGCCTACGCGGCTATTCAATTATACGGCTGCCCCGCGATTGTTGTTGATTTCGGCACCGCTATCACGATCGATGTCATCTCATCAAAAAAAGAATACAAAGGGGGGGTGATACTGCCGGGTTTACAAACATCGCTTGACGCTTTATCTGAAAGAACGGCGCTCCTTCCGGCAATCTCTCTTTCCAAACCGGATAACCTGATAGGCCGCGATACTAAGAACAGCATGCTCAGCGGAGCCGTATACGGATTCGCGTGCCTCACAGACAACCTTACCGCCAAAATACGCGCCCAAATAGGTAAAAATACACCTGTGATAGGAACGGGAGGCCACATAAAATTCATTTCCCGCTACTGCGCGTGTTTTACAGCCATAGACCCCGACCTGACCCTCAAAGGGCTGAATCTACTGGCCTAAGTCCCCACCAAATATAATTTTTTTTTATCTAACCCCACTATATGCTGTGTGTTATAGGAAACTTTGAATAATTCCACTTGACTTGTTTTGGCTTTATATGTATATTTGAGACTATCGTAGGTATGCTAAAACAAAGGTGGTGTTCATGTCAAGAAACTCTGAAATTCTTACCGCAAAACAAGTTGCCGATTACCTTCACATCCATCCTCTTACCGTGCATAGATATGCCCGCGAAGGCAAAATACCGGCTTTTAAGATAGGCACTGATTGGCGATTCCATAAAAAATATATCGAGAAGTGGATAAAACAGAAAACTGCGACTAACTATGAGCAACGATTAGAAAAGCCGGTCTCATGAAAGCATTCGCTTTTTTATTCCATCCGACAAGCATGCGGCAGATAAAACACTTTTGGCCTATAACCGGTATTCTTCCGTCATCGCTGATCAAAACCTTCCTGAAAAGCCAAAAACCGAAAGTTATTCACATCAAAAAGCTCAAATCCCTGGCAGGGATCGAGATAGACGGCCATATCATTATCAGCCCTATTCTCCCTGAAAGCATACTGGAGATCGATGAAGAATCGATCATTCAGAAAATAGTCGAGGCAAGCCATATCGCTAAAAACGCGGGTGCCGATATACTCGGGCTTGAAGGATATTTTGCCGCCATAGCCGATAAAAAACCTATGATCTATAAACATCTCAAAACCGCTGTCACCAGCGGCACCACTTTTGCCTCATGGGCCGTTTTTGAATCAATTTATGTAACCGCGCAATTAAAACGGCTCGACCTTAAGAAATGCGCGGTAACCATATTCGGGCCTAACAACGCGATCGGATCTCTCTGCGCCATGAAATTCGCGGAACATGCGGCTAAAATCATCCTGACAGGCGGCATTACACAAAAGCTTGATCAGCTCAGAAACACCTTGCTCGGATCACGGGCCTCTATTGTCGTTGAAGATGACTCAACAAAGGCCATAAAACAAGCGGATATCGTCATCAATTGCTATAACGGCCCGTCAGTCCTGTTCGACATA
>JBAYMQ010000164.1:0-3557 GCA_041663465.1 Candidatus Omnitrophota bacterium
CAGCGGATCGTCCGTTACGCGTTCGAATACGCGATCAGACATAACAGGAAGAAAGTTACGGCGATACACAAAGCAAATATCATGAAATTTACCGACGGTTTATTCCTGAAGGCGGCCCGCGATGTCGCAGCGGAATATGCCGATAGGATCGTTTTTGAGGACGCTCTGGTGGATAATATGTGCATGCAATTAGTCCAGAAACCGCATAATTACGATGTGCTGGTACTGCCTAATCTATATGGAGATATACTTTCCGATCTGTGCGCGGGGCTTGTAGGGGGTCTTGGCGTCGCGCCCGGAGCTAATATAGGCACGGAGAACGCCATGTTTGAGGCGGTACATGGTTCCGCGCCGAAGTACGCCGGACAAAATAAAGTAAATCCGACCGCGATGATACTTTCAGGAATGCTTATGCTGCGCCATTTGAAAGAATATGAGGCTGCTGATAGGCTGGAGTCCGCGGTTAAACGGGTGCTGGCTGAAGGAAAAACTGTAACTTATGATCTCAAACCAAAACGCGATGATCCTGCCGCTGTTGGAACCAAAGAAATGGCGGACGGTATCATCCGTATAATGAAAAAATCATGAAAATATCTGTTATCGGAGCTGGAAATGTGGGCGGATTTGCCGCGGCGCGTATAGCTGCGGATAATATCGGTGATGTCTTCCTCATAGATATAGCTCCGAAGCTGGCGCGCGCGAAAGCATTTGATATGGATGACTCCCGCTCGCTGCTTAATCACGATCGCTCTGTAACGGGCAGCGAAGATCTTCGTGACATCAAAGGCTCGGATATTATTGTTGTTACGGCCGGCTTGGCGCGTAAGCCGGGAATGACCAGGGAAGACCTCTTGATCAAGAATTGCGCGATCATCGAAGGTATCAGCAGCCATATAAGGGATCTCGCTCCTGACGCTATAGTTGTCGTTGTGACGAATCCGCTCGACGTCATGACGTATTTCATGTTCAAAAAACTCAACTTCGACCGGAGCCGCGTTTTCGGTATGGGCATTACCCTCGACGCCGCCCGTTTCGCGAATCTTATCGGCAAAGAGCTCGCGCATCCTGTAACGGGTATAAATGCGTGCGTCATAGGCAGCCACGGGGAAAAAATGCTGCCTTTGCCCAGGCTTTCTACCGTTGATAAAAAGCCTCTTGCCCAGGTGGCGACCCTTGAAACGATAGCGTCTCTTGTAGACCGCACGATCAACCGCGGCAAGGAAATAGTTTCTCTTTACGGCACAGGCTCGGCGTATTTCGCGCCGTCAGCGGCTATCTCTCAACTGGTAAGGATTATCGCGCGGGATGAACGGATCCCTGTGGGCGTGAGCGCTTATCTTAACGGCGAATACGGCCTCGCGGACATATGTATAGGTGTGCCGTGCATTATCGGAAAGAGCGGCATTGAAAGGATAATCGATCTCGGTTTGACCCAGGCTGAACAGGAACAATTTGCCGCATCCGCGGACTCTATCCGTCAGCTTATCGGGCATTTGACTCCTTAAAATCAAGCGTATCCCCGAATTATGTATGATATTATCGTTATCGGAGCAGGGTGGGCCGGGTTTAGCGCCTGCATGGAAGCTAAAGCGCGGGGGCTTAAAGTCGCGTTGATAGAACGCGGCGCGATAGGCGGAACATGCCTTAATCGCGGCTGCATCCCCACTAAATCCCTTCTTCATTCGGCTAAAATCTTTTTACTGACAAAAAAATCCGCGCAGCCGGGCATTCCTTTTCAAACTTCGCCGCAGGTCATTTATTCGCAGGCACAGCTGCGCAAAGATAAACTTCTTTCGCAGTTGCGCGGCGGCATGGAATTCTCGCTCAAAGGCGTGGATGTTATACACGGGGATGCGCGCGTTGCCGGACCTGATTGCGTGAGCGTCGCGGGCCGGGACTATCGGACAAAATGGATCCTCGTAGCCGCGGGATCCATTCCTATTGAGATCAAAGATCTTCCGTTTGACGGAAAAACAATACTATCAAGCGACCATTTACTCGAGTTATCCGAAATACCCCAAACGCTCCTGGTTGTCGGAGGCGGGGTGATAGGGTGCGAATTCGCGGGCCTATACGCGGCTCTCGGAACCAAGGTAACAGTGGTGGAACTTATGCCGCAACTGCTCCCGGGAATGGACGCGGATATAGCCCAAAAACTGGAAATGAGCTTTAAGAAAAAAGGTATTCGCGTCCAGACGGGTTGCGACGTCAAAACTCTTGACCGCGGCGCGTTTGAAAAAGTGCTTGTGTGCGTGGGCCGGCGGCCCGCGGCCGGAGGTTTAGGGCTTGAAGAACTCGGCGTGACCGTAAACAAGAACGGATCGTGCAATATTAATAACGATCAAACTACGGGAATACCGTCTATATTCGCCGCCGGGGATTGCACTGGGAAATTCATGTTCGCCCATTACGCGGCGTATCAAGGCAGGCGGGCTGTAAAAGCTATGGGTAATGTAAAGGATGAGACCGGTCAACCGGAAACGCTGGTACCGGGCTGCATATTTACCGATCCCGAGATATCCGGAGTCGGCCTTACCGAAGCTCAAGCGCAACAGCGGAATATGCAGGTAAAAGTGTATCGATCCGATTTTTTAGGCTCAGGCATGGCGCGCATCCTGGATGAAACCGACGGATATGTGAAGATCATCGCCGACACCGCCTCAGGCAAGTTGTGCGGCGCATCGATCATCGGGCCCAAAGCGACCGAGCTTATCAGCACGATCACCGTCGCTATCCGGGCGGGCATGACCGTTGATGAATTGCGGAATACCATTCTGCCCCATCCGACGCTTTCCGAAATGATCACCGACGCATTGCATAAGAGCTAAACAACCGTTTTAATTCCGGGGACACAGTACTTAATTCCCAACGCTGTCAAAATTCCCGGAATTAAGTACTGTGTCCCCGGAATACAATGATGATGTTATGCGTATTATAGATCTTGGGCTGGTCCATTATCAAAAGGCGTTGGAGGAACAGAAGCGTGTCCACGCGGAGGTCTGCAACGGGGCGTTGCCCGCGGCGATCATCGTTTGCCGCCATTACCCGGTTATTACCGTCGGGCGAGGCGCGAAACCGGGGAGTTTATTGTCGACGCGCGCCGAATATGAAGCGCGCGGGATCGAGGTCCCTGACGCGGAGCGGGGAGGGGATGTCACGTATCATTCTCCCGGGCAGCTTGTGGTATACCCTGTATTCCCGATGTCAGCGTACAACAATGACCTTCACGCGTATCTGCGGTTTATCGAAGAAGCTATTATATCGGCGCTTGCGCCCATAGGTGTGTCGGCAAACAGGAGGGAATCGCTGACAGGCGTATGGGTCGGGGACCGGAAGATAGCATCGATCGGCATTGCTGTCAAGCGATGGATATCGTATCACGGCCTGGCATTGATCGTCAAGCGCGAGTGGCTCGATGGTTTCTCCCTGATACGTCCCTGCGGCATGGATATAGCCATGACCTCGGTGGAATCCGAATTACATCGAACGGTATCGTTCGATGACATAACGCACCGCCTACTAAGGAGTCTGACCTATGACCAATGTCCTGCTGCCGG
>JBAYMQ010000165.1:0-3556 GCA_041663465.1 Candidatus Omnitrophota bacterium
ACTTTTTGCCCTAATTTCAACAAAATGCTCAAATTTATCCCGGCTTCATTGCCGACATCGGGGATCCTTCCGGCCAGATAGATATCCGGCCGCGCTCCCCGCGCGATCAGATGGCGCGCCGCCGCGAATCCGTCGCCGCCGTTATTGCCTTTGCCGCAGAACACCGCGATACTCTTGCGCCCTTGATATAATCGCGCGGCTTCTTCTGCGATCCTCCGTCCGGCGTTCTCCATCAAAACAAGCGTAGATATTCCATACGCTTTCAAGGCGTAACTATCTAACGCTTTGGCTTGACTTGAGGTCAAACCGCGAGAAACGCCTGAGGCGCGCTTCATTTCTTATTTTCCTCAGGCGGCGTTCCTGCGGACGCGGTCGCGGCAACAGCCGCGGCCGGGATTTTACCGGCACGAGCCGGCTTTTTATTAAACCCGGCGGCTATCTTATCCGTTATGAACTCTTTCGCGTACCTGCTCGGAGAGGATACCGCCACTTCGGTCGCGGAACCGTCTTTTTCTGTAAAAAAAACCCCTACCGGAGTGGTATCGGACTCCGTCAAATAGAACGCGATCATCTTATCCGCGTCTTTGCGCGCGTACACATATGCCTTGCTGTCGGCAAGCGCGGTGTTAACCGTCTCCAGGCATTTAGCATAATTAACAGGATAAGTTCTACTAATGGCATTCTGCCTGCCGTCTTCGAGCACTTTTGTCGATACGCCCAAAAAACCCCTGGAGCCCTCTTTAAATCCACAGCACCCCGCCCCCACGACGGCCGCGCAACATATTGCCGCAAAAATCGCCCTGTTCTCCTGCCGCATATTTCCTCCTTAACTGATCAGTTGTTTTATCATATCAATATGGCTGCGCGCCTCTTCCTCGCCGCGTTTGGCAAAAGCATCGGATTTATGCAACGCCAGCCAATGCAACCCGGACAAGTTGGGATGCAATACGACATCAGCCAGTTGAGCCTCTTTCTGAGCGACCTCCGACTGCATTATCTCAAAGCTGGAAAAAATAAAATCAAGGATATTCGTCTTGAATTTTTCCTTGAAATACCGCTTAAGATCAAACCATTCCCTGCCATGGACAGTGGTCGTGTCGCCGTCGATATCGTCTTTGACCGCGTCATACTGCCGCTTGATATCTTCGCGGGACGGGGTGACATTTACAGCGATAATGCGCTTGACCCCCATCTCGATCAACGGCTCAGTCGGAAGCGGGCTCAAAACCCCCCCGTCAAACAACATCTGGCCCTTCATCTTGAAAGGCATAAAGATCCCCGGCATCGAACAACTCGCCATAATCGCGTCGACCAACGATCCCCGCTCGAGCACCAGGGACTCCCGGCGTTTAACATCCGATGCCACGATCTTCAAAGGTATCCTGACGTCGTAGAACGTCATGTTCCCAAGATATTTCTTCAGAAAGCTGTATAACTTATTGCCTTTGATAAAACCCTGCAGGGGCAGCGTGAAATCCAAAAGGTTAAGGATATACTGCGGCTGCCTGAACTCCTGCGTAATGTGCAATATCTCAGCGCTCGATCGTCCTGTTGCCCAAAGGCTGGCTATAACAGAACCGATGCTGGCTCCTGAAATAACGTCAATCGGGATCTTCTCTTCCTCCAGCACTTTGAGGACCCCGATGTGGCAGAGGCCGTACGCGGCTCCGACGCCCAACGCCAGACCGACTAAACAATCCCCTTCCTGCCGGGCTATCCGGCGCATCACTTTCGAATACGGGGATTGCGGATCCTCGATCACGACCCTGCCCGATGCGCGCGCTTCAATACGGGGAAGACTCGCGTATATATCGTGGCCGAGTAATTTCAACGTATCCTCGGAGGCAATGCACTTCTGGCGCGTCGCGTTCAAAACGATCTTGATTTTCTGCTCCGGGAAATGGAAATCTTCATCCAGCGTATTCAGGAGGTTGCGCGTCGAGCGCAGATCAAGCGTCCGGGAACTGGTCAAAATATGTATAATATCCGCTTGATTCAATATATTTAATACCGTCTGCTCCCTGGTTGTCGGAAGATCTATAATGCAATAGTGATACTCATTCACCAGGCGGCTGAGTATTTCTACGACGGCGTTCTGCCAGAGGGGATCGTCATGCGCGTAAGTCATGTACATCAGGTCTATGCCGAAACTGTCCTTAAGGATATACTCTTTGAATTGAGCCGCGCTGACTATCTTGCTGGAGAGATTAAAAACACGGTAGGCCCCGCGCATCCCCAGTACCCGGGGAAGCCGATGGATCTTTTTCGGAGGACAAATATCAAGGATGATGACGCGCTTGTGCGCTTCTCTGCTGATCCCGAAAGCCAGATTTGACGCATACACGGTCTTGCCCGCCTGCGGATATGAACTTAGCACGGATATGATAGTGCTTTCAAAAACTATCTTCTGATTAAAATCTTTATGTTTCAATCTGCGGGAAAGGACCCTGCCCAGTTCAATAGCGAGCTGCGGTACTTTACGCAGAACCATTTCGAAATCATCTTTATTGATCGCCAGGAGCAGCGCGTCATTGATGGCCTTCGCCGTTACCGAATGGGGTTCTCCGGTAAGGCTCGAGATAACGCCGAAATACTTGCCCCGGTGCAGATGTTCAAGGATCGTTTGTTTTCCGTAACGATCCTGCGTGGAGACCGCCACGCGTCCACGGATAACGCAATAATAGAAAGACGGGGCCGCCCCTTCTTTATAAATGACCTGGCCTTTTTTGAATTCCAGGAACCTGGCTTTCTGTTTTACATATGCGTGCTGCTTGGGTGATAAGCCAGAAAAGACAGGGATATCCTTCAATATATAATCGTAATCCGGTTGCTGTTTCATTCAAGCTGGTTTGTCGCGCACACCGCTGAATAATTTCTCGCGCTTTCCCTGACCGTGCGGGCGCCTGTTCGATAATCCACATCGATCAAGCCAAAGCGCGGATCGAACCCCTTATCCCATTCGAAATTGTCCATCAATGCCCAGTACGTATAACCTATAACCCGAACCCCGTTCTGTATCGCCTCGTGAACCTTGGCCAGATGGCGTTTTATATATTCCCAGCGCAAACGGTCGTCGCCTGTACAAATGCCGTTTTCAAGGATGAACACCGGCAGTTTATACTTACGCAGAAGCATTAAAACGTCATACATGCCCTGTGGATACACTTCCCAGCCGAGGGAGTTTTTGACCAGCGTGTCATGATGATGGCGGCAGGAGTTGAACATGAGCTCACGGACCGACCACCCGTCGGAGTGGACTAACGTGCGGCTATAATAGTTGACGCCGATATAATCCAGCGTTTTACGGCGGGCAAGTATATCGAGAATATTGCAATTAACGATCCTGTTCCGCAACCAAACTCCGAAACGGTCGCGGATGCTGCCGGTACAGGCCACATAGGCGGGCATATGATGGGCTATGCTCACTAGAGGGCGAGGCAAACTTCGCTTCTTATAAATTTCATGGATCCGGCGGTAGGCGGCGATATGCCCGCGGATAAGATTTGTTCTGACAGACAATGCCTCCGGCAACGACCGCTTATTGGGAGGCCAGTCT
>JBAYMQ010000166.1:0-3549 GCA_041663465.1 Candidatus Omnitrophota bacterium
ATGTCGTCTATCTGCCAGACGACATTATCTCCAAGCCTTAAACCCGTAATAACGCTATCCAATCCTTTTATGCCTGTGCTTATCATTTCATGACTCCCCGGGTAATCCGCTCTTCCTCATTAGATATCTATCCATACGATCCGCGGCGCGCCTGCCCTCGGAAATAGCCCAGACCACCAATGACTGACCCCGGCGCATGTCTCCGGCGACAAAGACTTTTTCCATTGAACTCATATAATCGGCGTCTGTTTTCACATTCCCCCGTTCATCTAATCGCAGCTGGAGCCCGCCGACCAGGCCGTTATGCTCGGGATGTAAAAACCCTAAAGCCAGGATCACCATATCCGCCTCGATCTCAAAACAGCTTCCATCGCTTCTCTCGCAGGATAATTTCCCAACCCGGCCTTTATCCCCGATAAAACGCCTGGTCATCACCGACCATTGCCGCTCTCCGCCCTCTTTATGCGAAGTGGTAGTCTTCAGGATCTGCGGATACCTGGGCCAGGGACAATCCGCGGTCCTGGTTTCCGGAGGCCTGGGCATGATCTCGATCTGTATAACGCGTTTCGCTTTCTGCCGGTGCGCCGTTCCCACGCAATCCGATCCGGTGTCCCCCCCTCCGATCACCACCACTCTTTTATCTTTAGCGTCTATTAATTTATCTTTGGGGATCCTTTCGCCGGATATCCTTCTATTCGATTGGGTAAGATAATCCATAGCGAAATGTATTCCTTTTAGATCCCTGCCGTCAATAGCGATGTCCCGGGGGACCCGCGAGCCTCCGGCTAAGCAAACAGCGTCGAATTCTTTCAGAAGTTCATCCGCGGGATAATCCACTCCGACATTGATCCCGGTGCGGAAAATTATCCCTTCTTCTTTCCAGATATTCACGCGCCTGTCTATGATATCTTTTTCAAGTTTGAAATCCGGGATACCAAAACGCAATAATCCTCCCACCGAATCATCGCGCTCGAAAACTACCACATGATGACCCGCCCTGTTTAATTGTGCGGCGCAGGATAAACCTGCCGGGCCGGAACCGACAACGGCGGCTTTTTTCCCGGTGCGTGAAACCGGAGGAACGGCTGTGACCAAACCGTGCTTGAAACCTGATTCTATCGCGGCAAGCTCATTCTCCCGGATGGTAACCGCGTCGTCATTCAAACCCAATACGCAGGAATACTCGCACAGCGCCGGGCACACCCTGCCGGTGATCTCCGGCAGATTATTGGCGGCGTTCAATAACGCCAAGGCCCCCCGCCAATTGCCGTTGAACATATAATCGTTCCATTCCGGGATATAATTCCCCAAGGGGCAGGCCCAATGACAGAAAGGCGTTCCGCAATCCATGCAGCGCGAGGCCTGCTCGCGGGAATTTTTCTCCGGCCGCAAAGAACAGGCCTCCTTATAATCCTGCACCCGCTCGCAAACCGGGCGATAAGAACTATCCTGCCTGGCTAACTTCAAAAAACCCCTCGGATCACCCATTCAACGCCTCCGCGACATCCAGCTTCTTTTCTATTTTTACCCCTTCCAGAATACGCTTATATTCTATCGGGATGACCTTAACGAATTTTTTCAATTCTTCCTGCATATTTTCGATGATCTTCCTGGCTTTTACGCTGCGGGTATATTTATACTGGTTATGCAGCAAGTGATATATCGTATCCTTGTCGCCATCGTGAACCGCGCCCAGCTCCACCATATCGGTATTGCAGCGTTCTTTGAATCTTTTATCCTCATCATAAACATAGGCGATACCGCCGGACATTCCCGCGGCGAAATTTCTCCCGGTCCTGCCTAAAACGATCACCCTGCCTCCGGTCATATACTCGCAGCCATGGTCACCCGCGCCCTCGACTACCGCGTATAGGCCTGAATTCCTGATACAAAATCTCTCCCCCGCGGCCCCGTTAATATATGCCTCTCCGGAAATTGCGCCGTAAAAAGCCGTATTACCTATGATTATGTTCTCGTCAGCCGCGTATCGCGCTTTCCTGTCGGGATGGATGACGATCTTTCCGCCGGAAATGCTTTTTCCCACATAGTCATTGGACATTCCTTCCAATTCGAAGGTGATCCCTTTGGCTAAGAACGCGCCGAAACTTTGACCGGCTATGCCTCTAAATTTGACGGTTATCGTGTCTTCTAAAAGCACGCCGTCCCCGCATCTCCGGCACACCTCACCGCTTAACATCGCGCCCACAGCCCTATCGGTATTATTGATCTCAACGGAGATATTTACCGGCTTGTTCTTATCCAATCCTTCCTCGCACATCTTGATCAATCTCTTGTCCAGAACCGCGTCCAGCCAATTGTATTGCTTGGAATGACAAAACCGGCCTACATCCTCCGGGAGATTCGGTTTATAAAGAATGCGCGAATAATCTATACCCATCGCTTTTCGCGGTACGATCTCTTTATTTAGCTCAAGTAAATCAGTTCTGCCGATCAGGTCGTTTATGGTCCTTAAACCGAGGCTGGCCATTATTTCACGTAACTCCTGAGCCACAAAACGGAAATAATTCACGATGAACTCCGGCCTGCCCCTGAATCTTTTCCCTAAAACAGGATCCTGCGTGGCTACTCCCACCGAGCAATTATTCAGATGACAGTGCCTTAGCATGACGCAACCCACCACCACCAGCACCGCCGAGCAAAACCCGTATTCCTCCGCGCCCAATAAAGCGGCGATAGCCACGTCGCGGCCGGTGCGCATCTGGCCGTCGGTCTGTAGCCGCACTCTGGAACGCAGATTATTCAGCATCAGGGTCTGGTGCGTCTCGGAAAGCCCTAACTCCCAAGGCAGCCCCGCGTACCTGATCGAACTCCTGGGGGAAGCGCCCGTGCCCCCGTCACCTCCGGAAATAAGGATCATATCCGCGTGCCCTTTAGCTACCCCGGCCGCCACGGTCCCTACCCCTATCTCTGAAACCAGCTTGACGCTGATGCGCGCGCGGGGATTAGCGTTCTTCAGATCGAAGATCAATTGCGCGAGATCCTCAATGGAATATATATCGTGATGCGGAGGCGGCGAGATCAATGTCACTCCGACAGTCGTGAACCTGGTGCGGGCTATGGCCTCGCTCACCTTATGCCCGGGCAATTGACCGCCTTCCCCGGGCTTTGCCCCCTGGGCTATCTTGATCTGTATCTCGTCCGCGTTCACTAAATAATTTATGGTCACACCGAATCTTCCCGAAGCGACCTGTTTTATCGCGCTCCTGCGGGAATCGCCGTTAGGCAAAGTAATAAATCTATTCGGATCTTCTCCGCCCTCTCCGGTATTGGACTTACCTCCGATGCGGTTCATGGCTATGGCCAGGGTCTCATGCGTAGCCGCGCTGATCGATCCAAAGCTCATCGCTCCGGTAACAAAACGCCTCATTATGTCTTCCGCGGGCTCGACTTCGCTCAAGGATATAGGATCCCGTTTCTTGAATTTAAGCAAACTCCTTATAGTGCAAGGATGCTCCGACTGATCGTTGATCAGCAAGGCGAATTTCCTGTAAAGCTCCTGGTTATTCTCCCTGGTAGCGTCTTGCAAAG
>JBAYMQ010000167.1:0-3543 GCA_041663465.1 Candidatus Omnitrophota bacterium
GTCCGGCGATGCCGACAACGAATACAAAGGGCAAAAATACCGCGATATTGGTCAGGGTAGAGCCGATAATGGCGGATGTCATTTCGTTCGAACCGGATATTATGGATTCCTTGAATCCCTTTTTTAGCTGCAGCCGGTACCTGAATATGTTCTCTATGACGATGTTGGCGTTATCGACCACCATCCCGACGCCAAGAGCCAGGCCGCCCAGGGACATCATGTTGAGATTTATGCCCGAGAAATACATGAGTACGGCGGTCGCGGTGACGCACAGTGGGATGGCGGCGGTGATGATAAGGGACGCTTTGATTTCCCAAAGGAACAAAAAGAGGACGATAAATGCCAGGATGCCTCCCTGGATACCCGCGTCGCGCACATTCCCTATGGCCGATTGAATAAAGACAGATTGGTCGTAGGTCATTTGTATCTTGACGCCCTTAGGCAGCTTGTCTTTCAACAGTTTTGCGATCTCGCGCTTTATGCCTTTGACGACATTAAGCGTATTCGTGTTAGATTGCTTGCGAACGACCAGCGAAACATTGTCCGCTCCCATGTACCGGGAAATGCTTGTTCTTTCTTTGACCGTATCCTTGACCGTGGCTATGTCTTTTAAGTAAACAAGGCGCCGGCCCTTTGTTTCTTGCTTTTCTTTTTCTTTTTCGGTCTTGGCATTTTCTTCGGGTATATCAAGCGCCGCGGGCGTGTCCTGGATCTCTTCGATCTTCTGATATTCGCCCATAGTGCGGATCAGATACTCATAAAAAGCTTCTTTAATGGTTCCCGCCGGATAATTGAGATTCGCGGATTTGAGACTTTCGACAATGGATACGATCGATATTTGGGACGCGCGCAGGCGCGGCTGGTCTATTTCTACGAGGATCTCCCGTTCTTCTCCGCCCGTTATTGTGGCGCTTGCGACACCTTCGACCTTTTCTATGGCGTCCTTTATATATTTGCGGCACATCTCGCGCAATTCAAGCGGCAAAAGAGGACCGGTCACAGCCAGGTTCGCTACCGGCAGATCGAATGGATTATATTTCATAACGATCGGGTCTTTTGCTTCCCGCGGCAACCGCTCCTTGATCAGATCCACTTTTTCCCTGACGTTGAGAGCGGCAAAGTCCATGTTGGTTCCCCAGTTGAACTCGACCATAACTAAGGACGAGCCTTCTTTGGATACGGAGCTTATGCGTTTGACATTATTGACTGTGCCGACAGATTCCTCGACTATTTTGGAGATAAGCGATTCGATTTCTTCGGGCGCGGCGTTCTCGTATGAAGTTACTACTGTAATCTGGGGATAAGTGATGGAAGGAAAGAGCTCTTGCGGCAGCTTTGCCCAGGAGAGCAGCCCGAGGAGAACGACCCCGAGGAAGAACATGAGGACAGTAACGGGTCGATTAACGGATAGGCTGGCTAAACTCATAAATTTTATTATAACCCATAGGGATAAAAAATCAACGTAAAACGAAAATGCCGGGAGGCTTTTTGTAGATTATTCTTTTGTTATCGTAATGAACATCGCGTTCGCGTGCAGCTCATCTTTTGCATAAGACACGGTCACGTGTTGGCCTGTCCGTAACTCTTCAGGAGACAGCGTTATAGGTTCTCCGGTGCGGATGCGCTTGAAAATCCTGGTTGCCTCGGTAACCAGCACGGTTAGCGATTTTAGCGGGCTCTTTTTATCGATATTTTTTATGGTGACGGTGTTTATCGCGGATCGTAAATTACACGCGGTGATCGTGCCGGATATCTCGCCTATATCGGGAGGCCTGGGGGGGCGCGGGGCTGCGCGCGCGGCCATTTTTAGTTCTTCCGCCGCGTCCCGTTTTAAAGGAGGCATGGGCTTAGATGATTCGGCCGCCGAAACAATGGCAAGCGCTTTAAAGCATAAGTACCGGATACATTTTATTTCTGTTTTCAGAGCGGTCGTGCCTTGCGGCGTAGCGAACGGGGCTGTGGTGCGCTCGCATGTCAAACTGCTTGCCCCGTTTGCAATACCGGTTATGGTGATCAAATTTGTCCCGGCTTTTTTTTGGGCGATGTCCCGCAGCCGATCCGTGAGGCCGCTTTCTATAAGATACGCGGTGCCGTCGGTGGCGTGCAAAACAAGGTTGCCGTTCTGACCGCTTTGTTCAATGAATAAGCGGCCGGTAACCGTCATGGGCGCTGAATCGGATGTCGTTGATTGCGCCATGCCGGAAGATCCGGTCAAAAGCCCCGTAAGACAAAGGATCGCCAACAATTTTAAATAATAGCTCATAATTGTAACTTATTATAGCATAGAGATTTAATTTTAGTCAATAGTTTTGGATTTGCGCGTCAGGGCGTGGAAAGGGCCTCATTCTTGTGCGGATATGAGGCCCTTTCCATACACGTTCGTGTTAAATTCGCATCACATTCTTCGTTTCTTACGCCGCGACATATTGCGTCCAGGGCTGCTTTTCATAGGACATATACCAACCCTGATCTTCGTCAAATGTAAAGGTTGCCACATAGTCGCCCGCGGATAATTTGCTTACATATCTGCTGTTGTTTTCGCCGATCGCGACTGACTCACCGCTCATTGTTTGAGTCATGTTCGTGATCACGCCTTCGGCGTTGCGCACATATTTCGTCGTGGTGACGGTATCCGTAGTGGTCTTCGCCGTTGTGGCGGTTTCAGGTGATTCGCTATGCGTTACGCTGGTTTCGCTGACCTTGCGCATCTGGCCGCCTAAAAGTTCATATTGATATGTTCTTGTTGAGGTGGCTGTGTCGCTTACTTGCCCGCCTTTTGTGGTGGTCTGGTTGGTTACGGATTGAGTCAGGATCGGATCTCCGTATTTGAGCTCGTAGGTATCCACTGTGGTTGAGGTGGACTGGTCTCCGTTCGCGGCCGTTCCTGTTGTCGTTGTCGATCCGGACGCGCCCAGTAACTTGCCGTCTGCGTCGAAAAGATGGGTCGTTGTCGACTCCGCGTGGGATGTGGCCCCGTCGGCGCTGCTTGAATCCGAGATGGTTTTCGAGATCGTGGCCTTAACGCTTCCGCCCATCCACTCCATTTCTGTTGTGGTTGTGGTCGTCACAGTGCTGGTTTGTCCATCTTTCGAAGTTTCTGTTACCGTCGTTGATTTCTGCGATGATTGGTAGCAGACGTTGAAGGCGTTGTACCAATTCTCCACAGTCCTGTCCCCGCTCAGGATCTTTGTGCCGGCGTATGTGTTTTCCGTTGCCATGGCGATTGTCTGCCCGGCAAGCAAAATCAGAGCGCATAGTATCGGGGCGGCTTTTAAAACGGGTGCGTTTTTCATGGGACCCTCCTTATTTTGGCTCGTTGTAGGTAATGGTTTCGCTAATATATCTTTCCAGCGGTTTGTCGAGTTTGATATCATAGGCAACGACTATCCGCGATGTGTAGGGGTTGATAAACCCTTTATCGTCAACGTAATCCCGCCCGGTTTCAATCCCGGCGCCTTCGACTTTATCCAGATACCCGTTTGCGTTATAGGTATATGTTGTCGTGATCGTTCTGGTTGTCGGATATTTGTTTTCCACGTCTAA
>JBAYMQ010000168.1:0-3524 GCA_041663465.1 Candidatus Omnitrophota bacterium
CGTTCATGGCAAAGCTATGTGGATGACAATCGCTGGCCCGGGCAGATATAGAGCGGGGATCAGGTTCGAAGAGGAACATCTTAAACCTATCCCCCTGGTTCTGCGCACCATCCGTTTCCGTTCCCATTATTACGGTTAACCGCGCGGGTGTTTTACGCGGCGTATTCAAGATCGATAAGCCGCGTCTTTTTTTGCTTGACAGGTGAACGAATGTTCACTATAATCCAGGTGTTATGGATAAATCTATTTTAAAAGAGTCCGCGCAAAAGCTTAATGAATTTTATATGTTTGCCCGGCGCATGCCGTCCTATTCGGAAATGCTGGGGATCTTCGGGTTTAGATCTAAAAACGCCGTTTTTAAAAGGATATCTCTACTGGTGAAAGAAGGCGTGCTTGCTAAAGATAAAACCGGAAGGCTTGTGCCTTTGAATCTGCGGCATCCGGTGCGTATATTGGGTTTGGTCCAGGCGGGATTTCCCAGCCCCGCGGAGGAAGAGACCATAGATCTCATCAGCATAGACGAATATCTGATCTCCAATCCGCAGGCAACGTTCATGCTGAAGGTGGAGGGCGATTCAATGATAGACGCCGGCATCCATCAGGGAGACCTTGTTTTGATCCAGAAGGGGCTTGTCCCAAAGCACGGGGATGTCGTTGTGGCCTGCGTGGACAATCAATGGACGTTGAAATATTTCGAGAAACAACAAGGCAGGATCATCCTGCGCGCGGCGAATAAAAAATACCCTCCAATCGAGCCGAAACAGGAATTAACTATCGGCGGTGTTGTTATCGCCAATGTCCGCAAATATCGTTAAACTCTCATGACATTATCGGGCGCTGTTGATCTCATTACGTTGTCGTCTTTCCCCCGCGCGATCGTCCATGTGGATTGCGACGCTTTTTTTACGTCTTGCGAATCTGCCCGTGACCCCGGACTGAAAGGCCGTCCTATTGTGACCGGACAGGAGCGCGGGATTGTGTCTTGTCCAAGTTATGAGGCAAAGGCGCGAGGCGTAAAACGCGCCATGCGCCTGAACGACGCGGCCAGGGCCTGCCCCGGGCTGATTATATTACCCAGCGATTATGAACTGTATAGTATTTATTCCGAACGCATATTCGCCATTATCCGCAGGTTCACTCCGGAGGTCGAGGAATATTCTATCGATGAGGCTTTTTGCGATATCACCGGCATGCGCCGGCTGTATCGCAGTTCATATCCCGAGATCGCGCGGCGTATAAAAGAAGAGATCCGGAATGAACTTGATTTGACGGTATCTGTGGGCGTGAGTCTTTCGAAGACGCTTGCCAAGATATGCTCGAAGCAGAATAAACCTGACGGGTTTCTCGCCGTGCCGGGTAATGAGTTGCATCTATTTTTGAAAGAAGTCCCGCTTGAACGGGTCTGCGGCTTCGGCCCGAACACCGTCGCGCTTTTGCGGAAATATAATATCCGCAATGTCCTTGATTATGCGCGGCGGCCTGTGGATTTCGCGCAGAAACTGCTTGGTAAAACAGGTGTCGAATTGTGGCAGGAATTGCGCGGCGTCGCGGTATATCCTGTCAGCAAGGAAGCCAAACATAAATACCTGACGATCAGCAAGACGAAAACATTTTCCCCGCCGTCATCCGACAGGGATTTTGTAAAGGCCCAGCTTGTGCGTAATCTTGAGTCCGCGTTTATCAAGCTTCGCCGCCATGAATTGAGCTGCAGGAACCTGACCGCGTATTTGCGCAGGTCGGACTTCAGCTCGACCGCGATAGAAGGCCGCATAAGCCGGCATTCATCGTCGACGCTTGATTTTACCGCTGTTTGCGGTCAGCTTTTCGACGGTGTGTACGAATCCGGGGCCGTTTATCGTTCAACCGGCGTGATCCTGTCCGATATCGCCGAAGAAGGATTCGATCCGGCGGATCTTTTCGATGATCCGGTTAAAGTCGAGCGCGTCCATAAAGTGAGCGCGGCGATCGATGAGATCAATTATATGTACGGCAAACATACGGTGCATCTTGCCGCGTCGCATATCGTTTGTCAAAAAACGAACCATCCCCGCAATTGCGCGGCCTGGCGCAAAAATGAGCTTTTGAAAGGCGAAACATCCCGCCAACGCCTCAATATCCCCTTACTTAAACTTAAATAAGGAACTGTTTTGACAGCGGGATCCGGATCCGGCGCGGTTTATTTTTATCGCAATATCCCGTGAGATTCCCCGGGGTGTCGCGTCTATTATATTGAAACTGCCGGAGGACGGCAGAATGAATGGACGCGCCGCAAAGGGGGACGAGATGTTCAATTTTCTCAACGTATTAGCGTTTCTTGTCGTGTTTATCGGGTTTACCGCAGGAGGGAGCTTCGCTCAGAGCCGCGAATGGCAAAACATATCCCGCGAGATCGTCGCAGGTATCTGCGTTTTGGAGGATCGCGCTGATCCGCAGACTATATATTTAGGAACGGCTAATGGGTTGTATAAAACTCAAGACGCCGGTTTAAACTGGAAGCGCGTTTTTAACGGCCGGAGTATCGGGGTCAATCAAATAGCGTTCGATCCTTCTGACGCGGCGCATGTATTAGCGGGCACAAGCAAAGGTGTGTATGACAGCCATGACGCGGGCGCTAACTGGAAGAATATTTTTCGTTCCTCGAACGCGTATGAAGCGGACTGCCGCGTTGTCATTGCCGGCGTGTCCGCGTTGTACGCGGGCACGCGGCAGGGGCTCATGGTCAGCGCGGATGGCGGTGTCCGCTGGAACAAAGAATCCGGCGCATTGGGTAAAATCAGTATACTCGCGATCGCGGCGGACGCAACGAAGGAGGGGTATATTTATGTTGCGGCGTGCGACGGTGTGTACCGGAAGAAAATCTCAGCGGGAGCGTGGGAGAAGGTTCTTAACGCGTGGATGACGGAAAATACCGATGAATCCGATCTCTTGGATCCGGAGGCCCTGGATGTATCCCCGCAGGGCTGCGCGGCGCGCTCTATATGCGTAGATCCGGATAACCCGGGCACGGTTTATCTCGCCACGACAAAGGGAGTGTTATCGAGCCATGACAGCGCGGCGACGTGGACCGATCTGCCGGGATCAGGATTGTCCGTTAAGGATGTCCGCGTCGTTACGGCCGGGCCGGGCGGCGGATTGTACGCGGCGACAAGATCGGATGTTTATTTTTTTTCCGGCGGGACCTGGCAGCGTGTCGGCAACGGGATCATCGCGGGAATGATCCAGGGTCTTGCCTGCGGCGCCCGCAATGTGTATGCCGCATGCGATACGGGTTTGTATTTTACCGGATATAATAAACCCCGGATAGATCCGGCGCGCGCGCCGGAAGATTTTTACTCAAAAGGGTTCCCGTCAATTGCCGCCGTCCATCAAGCCGCGATCGCCTATGCCGATGTGGACATCAAAAAAATAGCCAAATGGCGCAGGCAGGCGCGAAATAAAGCGCTGCTGCCGAGCGTAGGCGTGGGGATAAATAAGGATACCTCTGAGCTTTGGCATTGGGAAGGCGGCTCTACAACAAAAGAATA
>JBAYMQ010000169.1:0-3514 GCA_041663465.1 Candidatus Omnitrophota bacterium
ATTAAACCGGATTACAAAATGGTGGATACCTGCGCCGGGGAATTTGAAGCGGTTACTCCTTATTTTTATTCAACCTATGAATAGGATGTGCTAAATGTGCGGAATATTCGGGATATATCCTCATAAGAACGCCGGCCAGCTTACTTGTCTGGGGCTTTACGCGCTGCAGCATCGGGGGGAAGAGTCCGCGGGGATCGTTACCCGCAACGGCCGCAAGGTGCATTCGCATAAAAACCTGGGATTAGTCAGTGATGTTTTTAATGAGCAGGCTTTGCGGATGTTGCGCGGAGATATAGCGGTGGGGCACGTGCGCTATTCCACTACCGGAAGCAGCAATATCAAAAACACCCAGCCGTTTTATGTGAAATCAAAGATCGGCGACATTGTCATTGCCCATAACGGAAATCTAACGAATACGCTGGCGCTTTCTTCGGAGCTGGAAGATAACGGCGCGCTGTTCCAGACAACAATGGATTCCGAGATCATCGCCCATCTTTTGGCGCATTGCCGGAAAAAAGATATCGAGGAAGCGATGGTCTGGTCGCTTTCTAAATTAGAGGGGGCATACTCTTTGGTTATGATGCTCAACGATGTTTTGATCGGAGCCAGGGATCCTTTTGGCTGGCGTCCGCTTTGCCTGGGGAAATTAGATGGCGCGTATATCCTGGCCAGTGAAACTTGCGCCCTGGATCTGATCAACGCGGAATATATCCGGGATATTGAGCCGGGAGAGATAGTGTTTATCAAGAAAGACGGCTTGGAGTCGATTAAACCGTTTAAAAAGACAGAGCCTGCCCATTGCATCTTCGAGTATATTTATTTTGCCAGGCCGGATAGCAATATTTTCGGTCATAATGTGTATCTTGCGCGTAAAAATTTGGGCGCGCAATTAGCCAGGGAATTCCCGGTTCGCGCGGATCTGGTAATGCCGATACCCGATTCCGGGGTATTCGCGGCCCTGGGGTATTCCGAGGCTTCCAGGATCCCTTTTGAATTCGGGATGATACGCAATCATTATATCGGCAGGACCTTTATTCAGCCGAGCCAGGAGTTGCGCGACTTCCGTGTAAAAATAAAACTCAATCCTTTGAGAGATGTATTAAAAGGCAAAGATGTGATCTTGGTCGAGGATTCTATCGTGCGCGGTACTACCAGCAGGGCCCGCGTTAAGACAATACGCCAGGCCGGGGCAAATAAAATACATATGCGTGTCAGCTGCCCGCCGTTAAAATTCCCATGTTTTTACGGCATAGATTTTCCCACCAAAAAAGAACTTGTCGCTTCAAAGCACGATATTGCCTGGATCCGGGATTTTATCGGGGCGGATAGCCTGGAATTCCTAAGCCTTGAAGGGATGCTGAATTCGATGCCTATATCTAAGGAAAGTTTCTGCACCGCCTGCTTCACTGGCATGTACCCTATCAATCACGCGTGCCACCCGTCTAAAAATATTCTTGAGAGGCCGTCAAACAGGTTGTAACTCCCTCCGGTCATCCGTCCGATATTATTTGCCGCAGATCGCGCCGTTTGCCGTAAAACCTTTACCATTTTGGCATAGGAGTGGTATAATTATTGAAAAGGAGAATTCAAAATGGCTGAGTTGAAATCTATAGAGATAATATGCATCCCATGCCATAAGTGCGATGTTGTGAAGGAGAAAGTTAAGACTATATTGAACGCTCTGGGAGGGAAACTCAATAGACGCTTTCAATGCGAGCTAATTTGTTATGCTTCCAGGAAAGAAGCAATGGAAAGAATACGTAATTCCAGTTACGCCAGTAATGAATTCCCTGTCACTCTTGTTAATGGACAGTTCGCGTTTAGCGGGAGCAAAATAAGCGAAGAGAGGATCAGGATGCTGCTGGAAGGAATACTTAGATATTGAAAAAATAAGTTAGAGCTTTTTCAGGGTGCCGTAAATATGCAAGGGGGGTCAAGGCCATGGCGCAGAAAAAAATCGCGGTTTTAGTGGGAAGTCTTCGCAAAGGATCATTTTGCCGCAAAATGGCGAAGGCCCTCATGGATGTTTCCCCCGCTTCTATTGTGTTAGAGATCGTTGAGATCGGAGAGTTGCCTGTATACAACCAGGATTTTGATGATAACCCGCCGGCCGCATATACGCGATTCCGGGAATCTTTAAAAAAGTTCGACGGCGTTTTGTTCGTTACGCCGGAATACAACCGTTCCGTTCCAGCCGCGCTTAAGAACGCTATAGATGTCGGGTCGCGCCCATACGGGCAAAGCGTTTGGGATGGAAAACCGGGAGCCGTGATGAGCGTTTCTCCCGGAGCCCTGGGAGGATTCGGCGCAAACCATCATCTGCGACAGTCGCTGGTGTTTCTTAATGTCCCCGTTATGGCGCAGCCGGAAGCTTATATCGGGAATGCCGCGAATCTTTTCGATGAAAAAGGCGGTCTCGCTAACGATTCAACGGGGGAATTTTTAAAAAAGTTCATGCTGGCGTTCGCGGCGTGGGTTTCGAGAAACGCATTGAATTGACAGGTTTTTGGTTTTTTTAGTCCGGATTTGCAACCGCGTTCTGTTTACTCAAGTTTTTGTGGCGTAAGCCATACGGACTTGAGATTTTTTTTGTCAGGGGATATTCCCGCTTTTTTGAGCAGTTATAATTATTTCAAACTATTGTAGTGCGATAAGTTACAGCGGCGTTTCCCGCGGAGATACCTCTTGAGGTAGTAATTGAAAGTAGTATAATAACAGATACATATAAGTTTATAGGTGGTCCGGGAGTACGGAAGTATTGCCGGGAGATCATTTTGAGGGGTGGAATGAGAAGAATCCTGCTATTTATTTTACCTATTGTAATTATCGTGTCCGTGGCTTTTACGCTTTTTGGTTTCTTTCAGGTGCGTTTCGAGGAGGAGAAGCTTATTGACGACCTGAAGCGAAAAGCGAAAAGCGTCGCCGAAAGCATGGAGTTATCCGTGAAACACGCGCTTTTGATCAATGATATAAGAAGCGCGGATTATCTTGCCGAGAAATTTGAAACCCGTGAAAGATTGCAAGGTTGTGTTATTTACGATAAAGACGGGAATATAATCGCTCTGACCAAGAGGTTTGCCGATTGGAAAGAAAAAGACAGGGCTTATTTAAAGAATATTATAGCGAATAAGACCCCCCGGGGAGAATTAGAGAAATTCAAGGATTCTCAGGTCTATAGTTATGTTTTGCCCATAGTTGATGACGATGGGCGGCTTTTGGGAATTGTCGAGGTAATTCATGATACTTCCTATGTTTTCGCGCGGTTGACCGAACTCTGGAAACGTATCAGTTCCACGCTGATAATCTTGATCGCGGTTATTTTTGTTATATCGATCCTTCTGCACAGGCAATTTTTCGGCTTGCCGATACAACGCTTAACGGAATGGTTTAACCACTTCCAGAGAGGCGAGACAGATAAAGTGCATCCAATAAAAGACAGGGGGGATCTGGGTAAACTTGCCAGTGAGGTTGAGCAGGTGGCGTTGAGTTTAAGGGTCGCGCGCCGGACGATCTC
>JBAYMQ010000170.1:0-3503 GCA_041663465.1 Candidatus Omnitrophota bacterium
AGAATATGCCTCTCATATTGAAAAGATCCGCGATTCCATCGCCCGCGGCGATGTGTATCAAATCACGTATTGCCTTAAGTACCGCTTCGCGTTCCGCGGCGACCCGCTGGCTCTCTACCAACAGCTTTTGCGCCGGCAGCCGGTGCCGTATCCCGCGTATATCAAGACGGATAAATTTGCCATTCTGTCTCTGTCTCCCGAAAGGTTCATCAAAAAACGATCAACGCGGATAATTACTGAGCCGATGAAAGGAACCTGGCCCCGCGGCCGCACCCGTATTCTTGACAAGCGGGCTTGTTCCAGGTTCTCGCGAGATATAAAGAACAGGGCGGAAAACGTTATGATCGCGGATCTATTGCGCAATGACCTTGGCAGGATCGCGGTGAATGTGGCCGCGCCTAAACTTTTTACGATCGCGCAATATAAAACGCTTTATCAGATGACGTCAACGGTAACGGCGGATGTTCCCGGCGATATGCCGCTGTATGATATTTTTGCCGCGGTTTTCCCATCCGGATCTGTGACAGGCGCGCCTAAAATAAAGGCCATGGGCATTATCCGGAACCTTGAGAGCGAAGATCGAAAGATATATACCGGGGCGATCGGGTATATCGCGCCTAACAGGGACATGTACTTTAACGTTCCGATAAGGACGTTATTGATCAGCGGCAGAACAGGAGAGATGGGCGTGGGGGGCGGTATCGTATGGGATTCCACGCCGCAGGGCGAGTGGGACGAAGGGATACTGAAAGCCAAATTCCTTACGGATTTAGTGCCGAGGGAGGGAGTTGAACCCTCATGAGGTTGCCCTCAACAGCTTTTGAGGCTGCCGCGTCTGCCATTTCGCCACCTCGGCAATCAAATGTGTATATAAATCATACAGTCTAAAATCTTATTTGTCAATTCTATAAATCTGGGGTATAATAACTTCACTTTAAAGGAGGATTCTATGGCGAGAGTATGGTTTCCTATTCTATTAATAAGTTGTTTTGCTATATCCGGGTGTGTTACGACCCAGCCGCCCGCGAAATCCCCGACTGTCACGGAGACGGCGGTTCAGGAATGTCAGGTGAAGGTCGGTTCGCTTGAAATTGAGCTGATGCGGCTTAAAGACGAGAATTATAATTTGCGGAAACAACTGGAGGCTGTCAGTAAACGGGAAGTCCGTATGCCTAATGCGACGGAAATCCAGACCGCGCTTAAGAAAGCGGGACTTTTTAAGGGCGTGGTCGACGGTAAGATCGGGCCTGAAACAAAAGAGTCTATCAGGGACTTTCAGAAGGGCAACGGCATTACGCCTGACGGCGTTGTAGGCAGTAAAACCTGGGCGTTGTTGTCGAAATATCTCACCGATCAACCGTAATAGATATATCCGGGGCTGTAGCTCAGCTGGGAGAGCACTTGCATGGCATGCAAGGGGTCAGGAGTTCAATCCTCCTCAGCTCCACTTTTTTTAGCGCGCGACGCGCGGGATTCACAAAGGGGACGGGAATGAAAGACGGATCCCATTATAATATTTTTAAGAGGCCGAGACGTTTTGTCTCGGCCTTTCGGTTTCTATCGGCTTGCGCGTTCTGGGTGATGATAGCGCTCGTATGCGGCTGCGTGAAGGCCCCGGCGCCGCGGCCTCCCCTCAGGATAGCCTTTGATGTCTGGCCGGGATTCGCGTATGTTTATATCGCGCAGGAAAAAGGTTTTTTCAAACAAAACGGCGTTGTCGTTGATCTTGTCCTGAAAAAAAGCTATTCCGAGGCGCAAAAACTTTACACCGACGGCGCCGTGGATGCGTTCTTCGGAGTTTACAGCGATGCGATATATCACGATAGTGAAAGCGTCCCGACCAAGGTGGTCTGGGCTTTCAATTACAGTAAGTCCTCCGACGCCATTATCGGAAAAGCGGAATACGCTTCGCTTAAGGATTTAAAGGGCAAGCGCGTCGGTTTCGAAGGAGTTAATAGTTTTTCCCAATTTTTCGTTTTGCGCGCTTTGAAGGACATAGCGGGGTTGTCGGAATCGGATGTGTATTTCGAGAATGTGCCGGGGATATCCGTTATTGCCGCTTTGGATGGGAATAGTGTGGACGCCGCGCATACATGGGAACCCTTTCTGGAGGCTGCATTGCAAAAAGGGTATAAAATTTTGGCGAAAGCGGGCGATGTCCCCGGGACTATTACCGATGTCTTCGCGTGTGCCGAACGGGTTGTTCAGCAGCGGCCGGATGATATTCAGGCTGTGGTCTGTTCTCTCTCTCAGGCGCGCGATTTCCTTAGATTTAATAAGACGGAAGCGCTTGCGATCATGGCACGCGCTGAATCGATCGACAGCCAGACGATCGGGGAAGCGCTTGCCGGCATAGAGTTGTTGACGCTGGAGGAGAATTATAACGCCATGACCCGGCAGGATTCTCCGGTATCGTTATTCCGGCTGGGCAAGGATATTTCTTCTTTCTATCTTGAGCGCGGACAGCTATCCGTAGTGCCTGATATCTCCGAGATTGTCGACTCCCGGTTTGTCAGAACACTTTACACGCGAAAGGGCGGCGCGAAATGAAGTTAAGCACGAAACTCAACATAGTATTATTATCCGTTGTCCTGGGATTAGGTTTTTTTCTTACGTTCTATGTGTATTGGTCCGTGGAAGGGATCCTTGAAGAGCGGATATACAGGCAGCTTCAGAATGAGGCTTTCCATATTATGGATAAGCTCGATCGTTTCCTCTTCGAGCGCCACGCGGATATTCAGACCATATCCAGCGATCCGACCCTGGCGTCAAACGACATAAATGCGCGGCAGATCACGCTGCGGTTAATAGAGTACCGGAATCGATTTAAAGCGTATGCTTCTTTAACGTTCTATGATAGGAACCGGGTGAGTATAGCCGATACGAGCGGCCTCGCTATAGGGCAGCCGCATTCGCTGACGGCGTATTGGCCGGACATAGCCGCTGGACAGTCTTATCAAGGAGGGCATGTTGCCGTTTCTGAGCCGCTTGAGATCCCGGTTATTCATTTTGCCGAACCGGTACGCGAAGCCCGCGGCGGGATCGTCGGATATGTAGTTGCCCGTATCCCTCTCAGCAAGGTTTATGAAATAACAAAAACGTCCGCGCGGGATATATCTGTCCCGGGGCGCCTTTTTATGGAACTGGTTGATCAGAATGGTCTCCTTATCTATTCGAGCAGCGATAGACAGGCCGTCCTGAAGAAAACGGCGCAGCAGATGGGGTGGTTCCCGGATGGCGTGGTGTTCGAAAAAGACGGGACTGCCTTAGCGATGATCAAGGTCGCGGGCAAAGACCATGTTTTTGTTTATGCGCGGCAAAAAGGGTACCTTGATTTTAAAGGAAATAATTGGATGCTGGTCATGCATGTTTCTAACGAACAGATCCTTGCCCCGCTTATCAGCCTTAGGAATAAGATGGCCGTCATGGTTTTCCTGATAGTCGTTTTTACGGTGGTTATATCCCTTATGTTCGCGCGCTCTATAACCGGGCCCCTGCGCCGG
>JBAYMQ010000171.1:0-3492 GCA_041663465.1 Candidatus Omnitrophota bacterium
ACTTTGGCATTGGCGGTTTTTTATATGCTTACAATAAAAATAGAGGGGTTAGCGATTTTGAGGAAAGAAGCGAAATTGCTGGTTATTTCGTTCTGGGGCGCGGTTTTTTCCGGGACAGTGCTGAACGCCGTACTGCTGCCGTATTTGCCCGGCAGGGCTTTTTCGCTTAAGGGAGGAATACTCGGATCTATCGTTTGCGCCGCCATCATATTTGCCGGAGGCTGGCATGTACCGGCGCTTGCCGGGATTTCATCGGTGTTAATGGCAAGCGGGATCTCGGCTTTTCTGGCGCTGAACTTCACCGGAGCGTCCACGTATACGTCCCTTTCCGGGGTTAAAAAAGAGATCCGTTATTCCATCCCGGTGATTATTGCATTGGTATCGGCTGGAGCTCTTTTAGAGATAATTTACGCGGCGTGGAGGCTGCTATGAAGCTGAGATATCTTCCAGGGGTAGTAACTCTTACCTATGACGGCGATAAATGCACAGGGTGCGGAATGTGCGTGGAAGTCTGTCCTCACGGGGTATTTGTGATTGAAAACGGCAAGGCTAAAATTGTGGATAAGGACGGTTGTATTGAATGCGGGGCGTGCATGAGAAACTGCGCGTTTGGTTCGGTGAAAGTCGACGCGGGTGTGGGTTGCGCCGCCGCTGTACTTGCTTCGGGCAGGGGGGGGAAGGCCGCATGTTTTTCTTGACAATTTTTTTTGACGTGTTGTAATAAGACCATAGTTTAATAACGGGGAGGCCGTATACCGGTCTGAGAGTTTCGCGATCAAGCGAATTACCCGATGAACCTGATCTGGATAATGCCAGCGGAGGGAGAGGAGGTCGGTTTAATAACCCTTATGCGTATGGCGTAAGGGCTTTTTTATTGCTCTTATGGCATGTGATCCTTTTCAGGCAAACCAAGAAAAGGAGAATTAGAAATGTTCGCGAAAATAACGGAAGCGCAGATAAGCAGGGCAATTGTCGGAGAGTTTACAAAATGGTTTGATGAATACATCGTTTCGGATGTGATCATAATAGGCGGAGGCCCCAGCGGGCTGATCGCGGCGAGGGACTTGGCGAGCGCCGGATTGAAAACGCTGATCATTGAAAGTAACAACTATATCGGAGGCGGGTTCTGGGTCGGAGGATATTTTATGAATACGCTGACCTTCAGGTCTCCGGCGGATAAAATACTCGACGAACTGAAAATTCCGCACAAAGAGATCGAGAAGGGGTTATTTGTCGCGGATGGCCCGAGCGCTTGCTCGAAGCTGATCTCCGCCGCCTGCGATTCGGGCGCAAAAATACTTAATCTGACAAAGTTTGATGATGTCGTGCTGCGCAATAACAGGGTGGAAGGCGCGGTCATTAACTGGTCGCCGGTTTCAGCTCTGCCGCGGCAGATCACCTGCGTCGATCCTATCGCGTTGGAATCAAAGGTTGTTGTTGACGCGACCGGCCACGATGCCTGGGTGGCGAAGAGCCTGGAGAAAAGAGGGCTCATTAAGATCCAAACATACGGTCCCATGGATGTTGCCGCTTCGGAGGATCTTGTGGTAGAAAAGACAGGCGAGATATACCCCGGACTTTACGCGATCGGCATGGCGGTATCCACTGTTTATGGTATCCCCCGCATGGGGCCCACATTCGCGGGTATGCTTTTTTCAGGTAAAAAGGTCGCGCAGCAAATAATAAAAACTGTGGCTCGATAAAACAGGGCAAACCCGGGGGGCGTTTTGAGATTACGCAAACTATTTCAAAACTCCCCCCACCGCCCGCTTTTTGTAAAAGTATTGATGGATCGGGTTATTCTCCTTGATAGAGCGCGGATTCTGCGGTAAAATATGCGTTGATTAAGGGGAGAATATATGTGAATGTTATAGAGCATCGGGCAGAAGGCAGTACTCATAAGAGGCTGCCTTTTGCATTAGAAAAACAGCGCTTTAATCCAAAAGGAAAAAAATGAAGAATTATTCCGCATCGGTGATAATATGCCTGATCGTGTTCGGATGTTGTTCGGATGCCTTTGCCACGAACCCGCTCAATAAACTGGCGAGGGGCATCGGCAATATACCTACCAGCTTTATGGAGATCCCCTTCGCATACCGGAGGTCGAAGGATAATCTTGACGCGTTCAGCCAGAAGCATCCGGAAGAATTCCTTACCCCTACGGTAAACACCCCGTATCAGTATCTTGTTAAAGCGCCTTTGACCGGCATAGCCGCTATGATAGGCAGGATATGTATCGGTTGTTACGATGTGATAACGTTCCCGTTCTCGTTGCCCAGGTATTACGCGCCCGTGTATGAGCCTGAATTCGTCTGGGATACCATGCCGTACGCGTTCAAGATATATAATCAGGGGGTGATTTTTATGGATCGAGGCCGGTACAGGCAGGCTATCGTCCGGTTTACCCAGGTACTGAAAGTCGAGCCAACCAACGCGCAAGCGCTGTATAATCGCGGCAGGGCGTATGACTTTATAGACCAGTATCGTAAGTCTGTCGATGACCTGAATGCCGCCGAATCTCTGGGATTCCATCCTGAACTCGAGAATATCAAATCTCACAACGACCGGTATTGAACATATATCATGGCTGAATATATCTGTCCGCATTGCAAGAAACCCGTTTATGATGAGGACGCGCTTTTGTGCCTTTATTGCGGCGAAAGCCTCCAGCGCCCTAAATATTTCCTCAAACCTAAAATCGTGTTTATCGTTGCCGTCATCATCGTGCTTTTAAGCTTTCTGGCATTGATGATCCGACGGTGATCAGCGAAAGTACTCTTTGATGAATGTTATTGCGAAGCTTAAAAGCGACCGGATACGAAATCTGGCAAAAGAGAGTTGGTCCGTCTGTTGGCCCATGACGTTGATCATGTCCCTCGTTTCTGTGATCGGCCTGACAGATGTGTATGTCGCCGGCAGGTTCGGCAAAGAGGCGCAGGCCGCCTATGGTTTATCGTTCCAGTTGTATTTTATTATGTCCATTATAGGCACCGCGTTGACCGTTGGTTCCGTATCTGTGGTTTCACGCCTTTTTACTTCGGGCCGGAAAGAAGAATTACGGGACGCGATTGATTCTTCCATGGTAATGGCGGCGTTATCCGGTTTTGTCCTGGGCATCCTGGGTCTGGTTTTTTCATCGCATATCGTGGATATATTGAGGGTTCCTCAAGAACTCAAGCAGATAGCGATCCCGGTTACCGGGATCTATTCTATTGGCGTTTTTTTCAATTATCTTCTTATGGCAAGCAACGGACTGTTGCGAGCCTGCAAAATGATCCGCAAATCACTATGGACGATGTTTGCGGTATGTGTGGTTAATATCGTTCTTGTTTTTTATTTCGCGTTTTATACGTCGATGGGGATGAACGGCATTGCCTGGGCAACTGTGGTAAGCACGCTGGTAGGCAGTATTTTGAACGGCGCGTATATGAGAAAGCTTATGACCGGGAGCGTTCACGTCAGCGTCGCGACCATCGAAAAGATATTTTCGAT
>JBAYMQ010000172.1:0-3471 GCA_041663465.1 Candidatus Omnitrophota bacterium
CCGTAAGATTTATCACTCTCTGGTTTTCAGGGGAAAGAAGATCGAAAGCGGGCCGGCGTCCGTGCGGAGGTCAAGAATACAAAGAAGCGCGCTTGAGTTTTCGCTGAACGGGGAAAAGATTATATTAAGATACGAGCGTAATACGTCCAGCGGCGCGGTCAATATAAGGTAACATAGTATGCCGAACAGCAAGAGGGTCCATTATTTTGAGACATCCGGTTTCAGCATGTGGCCGTTCCTGCGCCGGGGGGACAGGATCGTCGTTGAGGAATTCGATCCCGCGCGGGCGCGTCCCGGGGATATTGTTCTCTATAAAGAACAAGGCTGTCAGATCTGTCATCGTTTGGTTGAAAAAAAAACAGTCTCGGGAACGCGCGTTTTTTTTGTCCGCGGGGACTATCTCCCTTCGTGGAAGACGGTGGCTGTCGACCAGGCGCGTCTGGCGGGCAGAGTCAGGGCTATTGTGCGGGGCAAACGGGTTATATCTTTACAGGGCTTTTGGAGCGCGGCCGGCGGCAGGCTTATAGTTATATTCTTTCCGCTCGCGGTCCTCTTTTTTGTCGGTGTCAGAAAGCTGGTTAAAAAATAATGGGTAAAGTATTTTTATTCGAAGATCATGACGTGTCGTTAAAGATCTGGAGAAAAAACAGGATCAAGGGGTTGGATCTGGTCCATGTTGACGCCCATATGGATTTCGGGTTTCACGAGGCCGAGCCGGTTGACGCGATCCTCGCCGGAGCGCGCAGCGTGGCGGAGCTCAAGCGGAAGCTGGAATACAGCCAGGCATACAGTTATTTCGAGAAGGACCTTTCAAAACAGATAGACATAGGGAATTATATATATCCGGCGATGCTCGATGGCATTGTAAGGGATTTTTACTGGGTAGTGCCGGGAGGGAGCCGGGAATTCGCGGCTTCCGTGAAAACTATAGCCGTAATGCTGCGGCAGCTTATCCGCATGGAGGGCAGCGGGGCGGCTATTTCGCATCCCCGCAGGGATCTGATGGCGGTTGAGATATTAGGCAGGCGCCTGTATGTTTGTACTTTAGACAGCCTGCCCGTGCAAAAAAAGCCCGCGATATTGGATATAGACGTGGATTTTTTAGTTATTAAAAGCGTGATCACGGGCAATAATACATATGGCATCGGGAAGAGGAATATGTGGATGACTCCCGGAGAATTAGTGGAACGCCTGCGAAGGAAAGTCCATTCTCCCGCGGTCGTCACAATAGCGTATTCCTGCAAAGGCGGTTACACTCCGATGAAATTCCGTTATCTTGGGGACGAGCTTGCTTTTTTGTATGACCCGGGAGCTTTTCGGAGCCGGTTCAAGAAGAGTCTGGAAGGCGCTCGTTTATTCAAGAGCTTTCTGGAAACCGGGAAAAAAGAATATTACCGGCGGGCGGCGCGATCGGATCCCGCATACCGGTCGCAGGATAATAATTACGGCCTGTTGTATATGCTGGCGCGGAATTATCGTTCGGCTGAGCGCGAGTTTAACAGGATCCGCGATGTCGATCCTTCTAACCAGGCTAATTGGGCGGGTCTCGGCTGGATCGCCGTGCAGAAAAAGGAGTATAAAAAAGCCCGAAAGTGTTTTCAATCAAGTTTGAGGGGGGGCTATTCATCTTTTTGTAAGGAAGAACGGATCAATAGCATTTTGGGGCTGGCGCGGGCGGAATATATGCTTGATCATCTTGAGAAAGCGAAGCGGCTCTCGCGGTGTTATATGAAGAAACGGCCGCTTGACCCGTTGGGCAGGTATTTGTCAGGCCGTATCGCGCATAAACAAGGTGATTTTGACCGCGCTGCCGGGTATTATATAGAATCCTTGAGGCTTGGATACGGCGGGACTGAAACATTATATCAGCTGGCAAAAATTTCGTTTCGTTGCCGGGAAAAGAAGAGTATAATCGAATATGTCAAGCAGCGGCTGGCGCGCATAAAAAATGAAAAAAAATTCAAAAGTTCTAAGAAAATAAAGAAACTCATTGTGCTGCTCGACAAATGCGGCGGCAATAATGGCCGGGGTTGAAGGAGGCTGTGTTATGGATGAAAAAAGGGTTTTTCGTAAAAACAAGGATATGGTCCATCGCGTGATCGGCGCAGAAACAATATTGCTGCCCGTATATAAGCGTTCCGAGGAGATAAATTGCGTCTATACGCTGAATCCGTCCGCGGCCTGGGTGTGGGATATGATAGACGGTAAAAAAACATTCGGCCAGATAAAAAGAAAAGCGGTGGGTTCATTCAAAACGGAGGGTTCGGAAGTAGAAAAAAAGATCGGTAAACTTTTTGGGGAATTAGAGCAGATAGCCGCTATTGTGTAAGAAATTGAAGGAGGGGCGCGATGGAAAACCGCATGGAGTTCAATCCCGTTATTTCAAAGATCAAACTGAATCCCGAGCAGGCGGTACTTGGCTGCACATGCGTGGCGGGCAGGTACGTCAGCCGCACAAGCACTTCGACCGTTAGGACCATTTGCACCAGGAGGGTCGCCGGCACATCAAGAAATCGCACATCGACGTCATATTGCAGGGGATCCGCGACCGCCAATTTTACCTGAGAGATCATCCTCCGCCCATGAAAGTACTTCCGTTCAGCTGCCTGGAAAGAAAGTTTTTTTCTAAAGAGAAGCACTTCCCGATAATGGGGCAGCTGGAGTTGACTTACCGCTGCCAGTTCGATTGCGTGCATTGTTATTGTAAAGGGTCGGAGGATAAAAAGAAAGAGCTGACTACGGCGCAATGGAAAAAAATAATAGATGAGATACAAAAGGAAGGATGTTTTTGGCTCGGGTTTACCGGAGGAGACCCTCTGATCCGCGGGGATTTCCTGGATATCTATTCGTACGCCAGGGAAAAAGGTTTTTTGGTAACTGTATTAACAAATGGTTATGGCCTGACTAAAAAAATATTAGACCGCTTCGCGCAATCCCCGCCTTATTCGCTGGAAATCACCGTTAACGGCATTACCGATAAAACTTTTGAATCCGTGACCAGGAAAGAGGGCTCCAGGGCCCGCGTTATGGCGAACATCGCAAAGCTCAAGGCAATGGGTATCCTGGTTTATATAAAGTCGAATTGCCTGACTTTGAACAGCCGTGAGATCCCTCAAATAAAAAGATGGGTCGACGGGTACTTCGGCAGAGTCAGGAAACAGCGGTATTATTTCAGTTATGATAATGATATCTTTCCGCGGCTGGACGGTAACACGGCTCCGTGCGCTTACAGGATCTCCCCAAAAAACTATGCCCGGATCGTCCGCCGGGATGAGGATCTGCTGCGGGAGTACAAGGAGTGTCTTTTTTGTGAATTCCCTGCCGCGCAGAGAGCCAAACATTTTCTCTATCATTGTTCAGCGTGGAAAAATCAGTTTTTCGTAGGTCCCGGCGGCAGCCTCAGATTCTGTCAGTTCAGCGATAGATTCAGCGTTGACTTGAAGACGGGTTCCTTTAAAAAAGGTTTTTACG
>JBAYMQ010000173.1:0-3458 GCA_041663465.1 Candidatus Omnitrophota bacterium
AGATCCAAAAGCGTGGACTTGCCTGCGCCGCTGGGCCCGACAATCGCTATGATCTCCCCATGCTTTACGGTCAACGAGATATCTTTAAGCACGGGCACATGCCCGTAGCTGAAAGACACGTGATCGAAAACTATCTGACGCTGGAACGCCGGCATTACAGCAGCGTTGTCTTTTTCTTTAACGGTCGGGACAGTATCCAATACCTGATGGATGCGCTCGCTGCCGGCGATAGCCTGAGCGATAATGGCGTTTACCTGTGAAAGTTTTTTGAACGGCCTCAGCATCGACAACAACGCTGCGAGCGAAACGCCCAGGGTGCCGAACGACATTTTACCGGCAAGGACATCCTTGCCTTCCAGAAAAAGAACCAGCACAGCCGCCAGGACACCGATCATTTCCGTAAAAGGGCCCAGCAACAACATCCGCTTGGTCGCGCGCATAGATAATTTATAAAATGAATTGTTCGTATCCGTAAACTTCTTTAATTCCGCGCCATCCATATTGAATGCCTTGATCACCCGCATGCCGAGGATCGTTTCATACAGAAGCGCGTTGATATCGGCCATCTTTTCCTGCGTTTGGCGCGAGATCTTTTTCAATACGGTTCCGACTTTCACGATAGGGAAACTGATCAGGGGTAAAAGGATCAACGACAACAACGCGAGTTTAGGATGGATTATCAGTATCAATGCCGCGAAAACGACAACCTGCAAAGACTGATACAGCAAGTCGGTCGCCCCGTAAGAAATGGCATTGCCAACCAGCCCTACATCGTTGGTAATACGCGACATGAGCTCCCCGCCGCGCATATGCGTAAAATAATCGAGTGACAGCTTATGGAACTTCGCGTATACAGCCGCGCGGATATCGCGAACGACCAAAGCCGAGATATCGGTCATGAAGTAGCTTTGCAGAAAACCGAAAAAACCTTTTAATAAATACAGCATTATAACGCCGACGGCAATATAATTAAGAAGCACAAAGGGCGGGATATTGTTGAGCCGGTCAACAAACACAGACAAAAAAGGCGGTAATGTAGCGGGAATCACGATCTTCTTGCCGGTAAAAACAATATCGGCAAGCGGCATGATCATGCCCAGAGACACTCCGTCAAAGACCGCGGACATAACCATACATATGCCTGAGCCCATAAAAAGGAATTTATGCGGCCAGATGAACTTAAATAACCTTAAATATTGCTTCATAGCCAATTATGTTATCATATATATTGACTTTTGTCGAGCCATTTGCTATCATCGAATCATGTCAAAGGTCAGAATCGCTGTCATCGGCACCGGATACCTGGGCAGTTTGCATGCCAAAATTTATCAACAGATCCCAAACTGTTCGCTGGAAGCTGTTTGCGACATTAACACATCGCGGCTCCAGGACGTCTCAACCACCTTGGGGGTAAAGGGATACGCTGACTTCCGCAGTCTATACGGCAAAGTCGATGCCGTCAGCATCGCGGTACCGACAAAATTCCATTTCTCCGTAGCCCGCGCATGCCTGCAGCACGGCATACATATCCTTGTGGAAAAACCTTTTACGGAACGGCTCAGCCAGGCAGACGCGCTGACCCGTCTCGCGGATAAGAACGACTGCATCCTTCAGGTCGGGCACGTCGAACGGTTCAATTCCGCGTTCAGCGCGGCCCAAAGCTATTTTCACGACCCGTATTTCATCGAATGCCACCGGCTTAGCCTGTTCCCGAACCGGTCCCTGGATGTAGGCGTCGTATTAGACCTCATGATCCACGACATCGATATCATCCTGGGGCTTGTCAAATCAGACATAAAACGCATTGATGCTGTTGGGGTTAATGTTTTGACCCAGTTCGAGGATATCGCTAACGCGCGCCTCACTTTCAGAAACGGATGCGTTTGCAATCTAACCGCTTCCCGCATCTCTGATGAAAAAATGCGCAAGATAAGAATATTCCTTAAAGGCGCCTATATTTCCCTGGACTATAAGAACGAACAGGCCTCTATCTACCGGAAATCAGCCCAGGGGATCTCCAAAGAAGATCTTCCTATAGAAAAAGAACAACCGCTCCAGAAAGAACTCGCCTCTTTCATAGACTGCGTTACACACCACAAACAGCCGCTGGTAACCGGGCCTGTAGCCCGGGAAGCTTTGGCTGTCGCTCTCAAAATCCGCGATCAGATATGGAAAAAAGCAAATCAATACTCATTGTAGCCGGAGAAGCGTCAGGGGATCAGCACGCGGCATATCTCGTCAAAGAGATCAAACGCCTCGACGCTAACGTCGTTTTCTGGGGACTCGGCGGCGACCGTTTGGCCGCCGAAGGTATACCCGTGCGCACCGACCTCGTTTCTCTTGCGGTAATAGGCTTTTCCGAGGTGCTCAAACATCTCTCGACTATACGGGCCGTTTATAAACAACTCCTCTCCGACATTGACCGGAAAAAACCGGATATCGCCATACTTGTAGATTATCCCGGGTTCAACCTGCAGCTCGCGAAGGAACTTAAAAAACGCGCGATCCCTGTCATTTATTACGTAAGCCCCCAGGTCTGGGCGTGGGGCAAGGGCCGCGTCAAAACCATACGCGACACTGTCAGCCGGATGATCGTCTTCTTTCCTTTCGAAGAAACCCTGTACCGTCAAAACAGGATCCCCGTGTCGTTCGTCGGCCACCCAAGCCTTGACCAGGTACGACCCGGCAAAACCGCGCAAGAATTCAGGTCAATATTTTCGCTTGATCCTTCCAAGCGCACGATCGGCCTCCTTCCTGGATCCCGGCAAAAAGAAGTAAAAACGCTCCTGCCAGTTATGCTTGAGACTGCCCGGCTGATCTCGCAGGATTGCGCGTCCCGGGTCCAATTCATTGTCCTCGCGGCGCCAAGCGTGCCGGCTGATATGATCTCGTCCATCGTAAAAGAACACGGCGTGCCGGTGACGATCGTCAACAATATGACCTATGACGGGATCGCGGCCAGCGATTTCTGCCTCGTATGCTCAGGCACCGCGACGCTAGAAACGGGCATACTGGGCACGCCAATGGTCATCCTTTATAAAGTGAATTTCCTCACCTGGCTGTATTTGCGGTTGTTGATCAAAATACCCTATATAGGGCTGGTGAATGTCGTGGCGGGAAAGAAGATATCCGAGGAATTCATTCAATACGACGCGCAACCGCGCGCTATCGCGTCGTATTGTAAAGCTGTCCTGACAAATACTACAAGGCTCGCGTCGTTGCGCAAAGACCTGGAAACGATGAAGCGGGCTCTCGGGGATAAAGGGGCAAGCGCCAGGGCCGCGCAAGCCGTCATGGAATTTCTGCGTTAAGCCAACGCCAAATACGGTTTACCTTCCTTAACGGGGTCAAGAAAACGTTCAATACGCACTGTATCCTGCGTTACGCGCAAATCGATCATCTCCCCTTTTTCAGGATGGATCACCTCAACCCGCGGTAGAAAAATAGAATCCTCATTG
>JBAYMQ010000174.1:0-3452 GCA_041663465.1 Candidatus Omnitrophota bacterium
ACCATCTTGCCTACCTTCAACCCCCTCACGCGGCCCGCCGCATTGCCGAGGATCTCAAGAGGCGCGACGAAAAATACAAACTTGATCCCTTCGCGCCCGGCTTCGAATAGCTCGTCTTTATTGGCCGGCATATCGTCTTTATCCCTGCGGTAAACAATGGTAACTTCCGCGCCGAACCGGCGCGCCGTGCGGGCCGCGTCCACCGCGACATTGCCGGCGCCGATGATCAATATCTCTTTGCCGATAGCCGGCTTATGTTTAGTGAGCACGTGCTCCAGGAACGAAATACCGGTCATAACGCCTTCCAAATTCTCTCCGGGCATGCCAAGCGCCATATTCCGGTACGCCCCGGTGGCAACAAAAACAGCGTCGTGATCCCGGGCGATCCTGCGCAGAATATCGGCGTCCACTTTCCTTCCCAAAACAAATTCCACGCCGAATTTTTTGATAAACCCTATCTCTTTGGCAAGCACCTTCTTAGGCAGCCGGTATTCCGGGATCCCGTAACGCAGGATACCTCCCGCCTCAGGGCTCGATTCATACACGGTTACTTTATGGCCGAGCCTGATAAGATAGAACGCGCACGTAAGCCCCGCCGGCCCCGCGCCGATAATGGCGATCCTCTTTTTTGTATGCGGCAGCTTCTCTTCGATCAGTTTTTTCAGGATAGATTTTTCTTTCCCGGATTTATAGATCATGTCCGCGACATACCGGTGAACCTCGCCCTGTGAAACCGGTTCGTCGACATCTTCCCGGCGGCAGCGCATCTTGCAATGAAAATGGCAGATCCTCCCGGACGATCCGGGGAGCGGATTATCGCGATAGATCGATTCGAACGCGCCCTTGAGGTCATACTCTTTCAATAATTGCAGGAAGCCGGGAATATTCATATGCAGCGGGCAGCTGTTCTCGCACGGCGATAAGAACAAATTCAGGCAAACCCCGGCGTCGCAATGCCGAGCCTCGACGTGTTCATCGTATTCTTTCTTGAAATATTTCAGCGTCGTCAAAATAGGATTGGGGCCTGTCTGGCCGAGGCCGCACAGCGCCGTGTCCTTGATGATCCCGCCTAATTCCTTCAGAGTTACCAACTGTTCCTGAGTCGCCTTTCCGTCGCTTGTATCGCGCAGTATCCGCAATGCCTGGAACAGCCCTTCGCGGCAGGGAGTGCACTTTCCGCAGGACTCAGATGTCGTAAACTCCGTAAAATAGCGGGCGACATCGACCATGCAATTATCCTGATCCATGACAACCATGCCTCCGGATCCCATGATCGCGCCCAGGCTGTTGAGAGATTCGTAATCGATAGGCGTGTTGAACAATTCGACCGGAATGCATCCGCCGGAAGGGCCGCCCGACTGAACGGCCTTGATCTTTTTGCGCGTGCCCGTGCCGCCGCCTATATTATAGACCAATACCTGCAGCGGTTGGCCGAGGGGCAGCTCCACCAAACCCGTATTCTTGATCTTTCCGACAAGTGAAAAAACTTTGGTGCCGGAGCTGTTTGCCGTGCCGGTCCGGGTAAACCATTCCCCGCCTTTTGCCACGATCACGGGGACATTACACCAGGTTTCGACATTATTAATTGTGGTCGGTTTATCGTACAAACCTTTCTGCGCGGGAAACGGCGGGCGGGGCCTGGGCCTGCCGGGGTTTCCTTCGATAGACGCGATCATCGCGGTTTCCTCCCCGCACACAAAAGCGCCCGCTCCCTCGACGACGCGCAGGGTGAAGCTGAACCGCGATCCCATGATATTGCGCCCGATGATGCCGTATTTTTCGGCGTCCTGGATCGCGGCGCGCAGCCGCCGCACCGCCAGCGGATATTCCGCCCGGATATAAACAACGCCTTCATCGGCGCCCATAGCGTACGCGCCGATTATCATGCCCTCGATAAGCATATGCGGGTCGGACTCTATCTCATTGCGGTTCATGTACGCGCCGGGGTCGCCTTCGTCGGCGTTACAAATAATGTATTTTTTATCGGACCGCACCTGCTGCATCAGCTCCCACTTGCGCCCCGTGGGAAACCCCGCGCCCCCGCGGCCGCGCAGTTTGGATTTTTTGACCTCGGCGATCACCTCGCCCGGGATCATCTCGCGCAGCGCTTTCCAAAGGCCGCCATACCCGCCCACAGCGATGTATTCTTCGATATTTTCGGGATCCGTCAACCCGCAAGACCGCAGCACTATCTTTTTTTGCCATTTAAAGAACGGCACATCGTTCCACAAGGGGATCTGCGGATATCCCCGGCCATGCGCGATCTTTTCCGAAGTCAAATGATCCCATTCCTCGATCTTGCACAACACTTTCTTTTGTGGCGTAACGGCCTTGATCATATCGCCGACAATGGCCTTCACATCCTTAACCTCTACTCTATGCAGGATAACCACGGGCCTGCCGGGCAAACAAATATTAACCAGAGGCTCTTCGGCGCAAAACCCGAAGCAGCCTGTTTTTACCAGGGAGATCCCGGACTTACGCTTACGCAATTCCGCCGCGAACTCCTCATAAACCTTGTCGGCCCCGTTACCCATGCCGCAGGTGCCCATGCCTACCGCTATGCGGCCCTGCGCGGGCATATATATCCTGAGGCCTTTTTCCCGAATAGCTTTTAACTCTTCAAGGCTGGCGATCTTTGTCATAGCTGTTTACCTCCCCGGGCGACCCTGGCGACGATCTCTTTTAGTTTGTTCTCGGTCATATGGCTGTAAATCGTCCCGTCTATCTCCACAACCGGCGCGAGCGCGCACTGGCCGAAACACGCAACGGTTTTTAAGGTGAATTTATTGTCGGCGGTCGTGAGGAAGATCTTCTCCCCTTCCCGCGCTTCATCCTCGCGCAGGTCGAGCATTTTTTTAACATATTCCAGGAGGTTTTTTGAGCGCCGGGTATGGCAGGCGGTGCCGCGGCAGATAACGATCGAATGGTCGCCCTGCGGTTTCAGGTTGAAGAAAGCGTAGAACGTGACAATGCTGTAGATCTTGGAAAGAGGAATGCCGGTTTTCGCGGAAACGTATTCGAGGGTTGCGGTTGGCAGATACTTATGCGTATGGCGCTGCTGGATCTCTTCGAGCATGCCCAGAAGAGCTCCCGGGCAGTTTTGATATTTCGCGATAACGCCATCAAGCTGTGCGTCCGACGGATTGCGCGCGACAACGATCGCCATAGAGGTCCCCCTTGTTAGAGTTTCACACCTGGCTTACATTATCATTACAAACGGCTATTTTTGAGCCGTCAGATAATCGTCTATTGCTTGCGCACTTTTACGGCCCGCGCCCATAGCGGTAATAACCGTCGCGGCGCCGGTGACAATATCTCCTCCGGCGAACACGCCGGGCAGAGATGTGCGGCCGTCATCATCAGCTTCGATCTCTCCCCGCTTCTTTATTTTCAAGCCCGGAGTCGTGCGGGGAATGATCGGATTAGGGGTATTGCCGATCGCGACTATC
>JBAYMQ010000175.1:0-3452 GCA_041663465.1 Candidatus Omnitrophota bacterium
ATGACCGCGTTACCGTGGAACGCAGGATAAATACCGCCCCCGCGTACAGCAGCAGCCAGCGGCGCTATACGGTCACGGTGAACGGTACGGTTTCCTGGCCGGTGGACCAGGCGGTGAGGAATTTTTCCCGCGGCACCTGGGGATATACGGATTGGGGCGTTATAAGATCGGTTGTTCCCGTAGCCGGAAGCAATACGAATGTTACGGTGCAAATGGATGATCTGCCGCATAATCCTCCGACTGCCTCGGAGTTGTGGAAAGCGGGAGATGTTATAGGGATGCTTCGCCGCTTTACCGTAGACGATTGCGAGTGGGGGGGGGATCTTTATAACAGGAAAAAAGACGGCCCTAAGGCTTTATATATCGAGTCCGATGTGTTGTTCGACGTCAGGGATGATTGGATAGAGGTGTCGAATGTAGGCGTTATTGTGGAAGGGGACAGTGTTATACGCGGCGAAGATGATATTTATTTTTCGAAATGGCCCGAAATATATCCTAACCTGGCGACAAAGAACGGGAATATATATTCTCCGGACCGCCCCTGGAGCCGCGAGGAGGGCAGGAATTTTGACGACATTATTTTCAGCCAGAATGGAGATATAGAATTCAATTATCTGGATGTGAAGGCGGTGTACGGCAAAAACGTCAAGTTGTCAGGCACTTTTATCATCCGCTATGATCCCGATTTGACGAAACTCGGCGGCTATGCCTTCGGCGCCAGCGGCGTTACGTGGAAAGAGCAATAGGAGGTTTTAAATGCACAAGAAGATCATTATTTTGTTCGCGCTTATCGCAGTCGTATGGTGGGCAGGCAGCGCCGTCAGCCAGCAGGAACAGGTAAAACAGGATCCGGGCTACGCTCAGCTTTTGAACCGCGTCGTCCAGATCTCGGACACGCAGCGCCAGGCCATGCAGAAATTAGACACGGTCATCGCGAACCAGCAAAAGATCATGAGTGAACTCGATATCGTAAAAATACGGGCGACAAGAAGGTAAGGATCATGGAAACTAAAAAAAACGCGGCGTCTGTCTCGACCATTAAGGATCCGGGTCTTCCGGGATCCAGGGCTATCGGGTTCCAGCAGGAAGTCATCGGCATAGATGTGGGCGCCAGTTATGTGAAATTGCTGCAATTGAATAAAAGCGGCGGCAGTTATTCGGTTAAGAATTATACGATCCGCGCCATCCCCGCGTCTGCGCACGACAATGCAGAAGAGAGGAAAAAAGCCGTCTCCGGGTTTATCCGGGAGTTCATGGCGGGAGCGCGTATAAAAACTTGCGCCGGCAAAATCGCGCTATACGGCAAAGGCGTGTATGTATTTTTTCTAAGCGTGCCGAATTTGAATAAAAAAGATCTCCGCGGCGCGGTGGGTATAGAATTAAAGAAACGCCTTCCTCCCCAGTCGGATATCAACGCGATCGCGTATGATTTTTTTGTCAACGGGTCCGTTCAGGATGAGCGGACAACTACGCTGCAGGTCACCTGTGTAGCGGTTGATAAGTTATTGATCGAGGATCAGATAGATTTCATGAAGGGGCTTAATATCAGGCCCGTATCTATAGAGGCGGCGCCCGACGCGTTGGGGAACCTTTTGACGTATTGTATCAAAACATCTCCGTCAAAGACGGTCGCGCTGCTCGATATCGGGGCCGGCATGTCCCTGCTTAACTTTTATAAAGGTAAAAGCCTTGTTTTTTCGCGCGAGATCCCCATCGGCGGAGAACATCTTACCGCGGCGATGGCAAAAGGTCTGAGCCTGGTGCCCGGAGTCAGCGGCATCACGATGGATGACGCGGAGAAGATCAAGCGGTCGTGCGGGATCCCGATGACCGAGGACGCGAAGAACGAATATATGACGGATTTCGGCGTTATACGGGGAGAGCAGATCCTGGCGATGGTCAGGCCGGTCGTTGAGCGGCTTGTCATGGAGATAGCGCGCACGTTTAATTATTACTCGAAAACGTTCAAGACGCCCACGATCGAAGAGTTATATTTGACGGGCGGAGGTTCCCGTTTGAAAAATGTGGCGAAAATACTGCAGGTGAATATCGAGGGGGTTAAACGGGTCGAGCAGTTGAATATCCTCACGACCATTAAAGGGTGGGCGGATAAAGGCGTTCTGCGCCAGGAAATGATGATGGAGCAGGCCGCCCCGCATCTGGCTTCCGCGTTCGGGTTGTGCCTGGGTTCCGGCGGGAAGGTAAATATGCTTCCGGTCAGGGAGCGGATCGAGCAAAAAGTGGAGCTTGCCGCGGCCGCGGTGCAGGTGTTTTTCTTTCTCGCGTGTGTCATTACCCTGTTGTTGTACGCTTCGAGTTACGCCAACGCCCTGAAATATAAAAGCCTTTCGGGAAAGCTCGAAGCGCAGTTGGCGCAGTTTGAATCGTCGAGCAGCCGCGTGCGGGAATATTTCGCGTTAAAATCCAAATTAGAGCAGAAAACAGAATTGTTGCGTACCGCGCGCGGGGCGCAACCGATGTGGTGGGGGGTGCTGAAGGAATTGAGCGTTATCACTCCGCCGGAAGTCGTATTGCGCTCGATCAACGTTCCGTTGGGTGTCGAACCCCGGGAGATGCGTTTGTTCGGCAGGATATCGTCCAAGTATACGATCGTAGATATGGCGCTGTCGCAATACGTGCAGTCCCTCGAGGAATCCCCGTATTTCAGCGATGTCAAGGCGCTTTCCAGCGAGAAAGACCCGAACGCGCCGGTGCCGTCCGCTGATTTCGAGATCCTTTGTAAATTGGAGTATTAAGTATGCGTAAGGCCAAGGCCAGCAGGTTTACTTTTATATCGATCTTTTCGGCGTCCAGCATCGGTATTATTGTAGTCCTGTATCTTTTTGTCGGCCGGCCTGTGTTTAAATATGTGTTCGCGATGAAGTCGCAGTTCGCGGCGGCCCAGGAAAAATTACAGCAGGCCGAAGAGCTTATGCGCAGCCTGCCGAACCCCCAGAAATCCATGGAAGATATCGAGAGGCGGTACGCCGAGTTCCGCGAGATCAGCGGCATGGGCAAACAGCTTCCCAAGATCATCCAGGCATTGGGGCAATCCGCCGCGGGCGGGAAGATCAATGTCATATCCATCAAGGCGAAAGAAGATATAACCGCGGGCGTCCGCGATCTTCCCCCCGGGGTGAAGAAGATATTCCTTGAGATGATCTTCAGCGCGTCTTATCAGGATATCGGCGAATATGCCCGGGTTTTGAACGATCTGCCGGGAGTATTCACCATAGAAACCATGACGGTCAACCGGCAGGAGCGCGACGCGGCAAAGACCGGCGAAGGAATGAGTTCGCTTAACGTTACTTGTATCATCAGCACGTATATGGTGGGGGACTTGTAGTGAAAAAAGAACATGTGCAGCTCGCGGTTATAGGCGGAGGATTGGTTGTGCTGGCGTTTTTCTTAGTCGCGAATCTCAAGCCGGCCGCGAAGAAGCCGTCTCCATC
>JBAYMQ010000176.1:0-3442 GCA_041663465.1 Candidatus Omnitrophota bacterium
TTGTTTGACAACTCCCCGGAGAGTATCGCCGCCACACGCGTCCTTCATCGCCTGAAGTAGCCTAGGTATCCTCCATATGCCCTTACTATCTTGCCCCACAATCACATTTTGACACATTGAAACTCTGAAGTTAATTCTATCGTCATTTTACTTCCAGCGAAACCTGGCATGACGCAATTAAATCTTCAGTTTAATTATTTGCGCGGATTACCTTATTTAGTTATCAATGAACTTTGAGATCCCTCAAAACGAGCGTTAAACACTTGTTCCGGGGGCTCTGAAGACGAAAAAAAAGAGCACATCAGCGCTCTTTGTTAGGGACTGATGTGTAAACCCTAATCAGGTCTCGTTTTTCGTCATACGTGTTAACTATACAATATATAAAAAGGTGTGTCAAGTGGAGAACAATGATTCTGTATTCCCTGCATCCCCTATCCATGGATAAGCCGGGAAAAAGTGAATTCTTCATATTATTTTTACGAGAGATATTAAAGACCGTATCAATATCTAACAGATTAAGGAGTCCGCTAATAATGCCGCCAGCTTTATCGGGCACGCAAAGACTAATAAATAGGGCCGTTATCCCTGCCGTAAGACAAGCGGCAGCCATGCCAGGTACGGCTTTCAGGCCGGAGACCATTAATTTCCTGGACAATGCCGGCATAAGGCTGAGCATAACGCAGGACTTAAGACCAAAAGCATTAGCCGATGCAAGGATAAACGAAGGGATATCTAACTTCGATGCCTTGTTCGGGACCCGGGGCAGGCATCTGGCAGGCCGCGAAATAGTCAATTGGAACCTGGCAACCCCTCATAGCATCCCTGACGCACAGACAACGCTTCACGTTATCTATTTATATGATAAAGAAGGCGCAAGCGGAGACAAGGACATAAAAATGAATCTTTGTGACCCTGACGATACATTATCTTATATTGCGAACGGGTACAGCCTGCTTTACAGGTTCATAAAAGGACGGGGATTCCCAGGGGTTTCTTTTCATGTTGGCTATTCATCTCCAAGAGTACAACGCCTTGATTATACGGATGAGAACGGCAGATCAAACCATATCCAGGTCCCCGTTCCCGGCGGAGATACTCTCGATGAAAGCTCGCTGATGTCTCGTATGACGCAATGTCTTGAACATTTCAAGGCCAACCTGCGCGCTTCCGGGTTCAACGGGTTCATAGCGGCGGAAAATAATAATTTCGAGACATGGAATGGCCTGAACGCTTACGAGCATATAACATCCCCGGAATTCATAGGCGGACTTGCGGATGCCACTTCACTGGACCTTCTGCTCGACACATCACATCTCATGGTAGCGTGCGGCAACAAGTGGAAGACGGACCCGGCGGATTATGTTGAAAAATTATTAAGGGGCCGGAGAGACCGGCTCAAAGAAGTCCATCTGTCCGTCCCTTCGGTTCGATCAGGGAATGCGGACAATAGGTTCATGGATTCACATTCGTCTTTTTACGACACGCTGGGAACAGGCACATTAACGAACAAAACACTCGAGATACTATTTGATATCGTCAGGAACAAGAGGACCGGACAGCCCCTCATACTGAACTTTGAAACAGACATAGAGACCGCCGCGCTTGATGCCGTCGCAGTAGTCACATATCTTCAGGCCATGGACTTGGCAAAATAAGAACTCTTGAAATTCCCGCATATTTTATCGATATATATTTGATGCGTTTAGACAAAACAATACAAACAATAAGACATTCAAATACCTGCTTCACAGATCGGGCCGAGAAAAAACCATCTTCAGTCAGAGAAGCAAGATGACCCTGAACACCGTTGCTTTTAAATTCAGCAAAATCCAAAGATCGGCTCGCATGTTCCGGACAGAACATGCAGCATTGCGGCCCGGTCTGTTTCTACCGCTTAGACCAATGATGGATGACGCCGCGATCGACGGCACGCTGTTCCCGTCGGCGACAAAAACATTTGTTGAAAAAGGGATCTTGCAAAAAGCACAGGATAGCAATTCAAGATATTTTCTTAACACCGGCAATTTAACAACATTTATAGTATCTCAGAACGGCGCCAGAAAAATGTGCGACCAAGGATTATGTTCCAGATCAGAAACTCACGCGCTCAATGCGGTCGTCGGACGGCTTACCGGGAGACTGGTCTCGCTTTACGGAGACGCTCACAACGACGCAATCGTTGCTCTGCGGTTTCTAAGAATGGGCGATTACGAGGGATGGAATTATATCAAAGAGGCAAAACTTGACCCTCGTTCTGTAAGAATGGATCTCAACGGCCTGGCGATCGGCCTCTCTGAGTTAATACCGCCCAAATTCAAAACACTATCTTTTTGTGCGGGGATCACATTATCGATCTTTCTGCCGAGTATTTTACTGCACGGAGGAAGCGCAGTAGTTCTCCGCGGAATTTTAATATTTTCGACCATGGAGTTTTTTTTCTATCCGCAGCTCCGCTACAACAAAATGTTGCGGGATCTGCCCGCACAAGAGTGCCGCAATATAGACCTGAGGAACATTATCGTGAATAAAGACACATTCCTCGCGATCCCAAGGACCCCGCTATTGAGTGAGGAAGCCGATAACTCAAAAATCAACGCCGCCATACTACGAGGAAGATGGCTTCGGGTATTTTCCACATTCTATCCTGATGTCAAAGAAGCTGATTTGCTCAGCCGTTACTTTCTTTAGGTCTTGAGCCGTCATCTGATACAACAAATCCGTTGAGCCTCCAAATATTTCTTCGCGGACAGAAAGTGAAATTTCCGAGAATATCCGTCGATATGGAAATGATCGAATAAATACCATATTCAGGAGGTTCGAAAATGCAGACTTCAGGACCAGTATTAAGATCGGCTTTATTCGGATGCGGAGGGATCGGAGCTCTTCACGCAAGGGCCTATAGTAATTGTAAAAATGTACGGCTTACTGCAGTTGTAGATGCGAACAGAACATTAGCGGACGATCTGGCAGCACAACATAATGTCAGGGCTTTCTATTCAGTGGAGGACGCTCTTGCAGATAAAACGATCGATATGGTCGATGTCGCACTGCCAACAAAACTCCACGCCCCTATCGCAATACAGGCGGCACAAGCGGGAAAGCACTGCATCTGCGAAAAACCTATCGCTATCAATGCTGACGAATATCAACAGATGGCGGAAGCGTTCGAAAGATCAGGGACCAAACTCGGAGGAATATTCCAGCACCGTTTTTCAGATGCGGCTATTGATCTCGGGAATAAGATACGATCTTCAGAACTTGGTGACGATCTCAGGGCATCAAGCACTACAATATGGTGGAGACTCGATAACTATTGGCTGGTCCCGGGACGCGGAGCCTATGCGACCGCAGGCGGCGGAGTGTTCATGGTCCATGCCATACACGCGATAGACCTGATCACAAACGTGCTTGGAGAACCTGTCTCGGTAAATGCCCACATAAA
>JBAYMQ010000177.1:0-3420 GCA_041663465.1 Candidatus Omnitrophota bacterium
ACCTCAAGGGCATTATCCTCTTTTTTCGCGATCGCCAGCAGCTTGATCTCAAATCCGAGCTCATGCGCGTAATTGATATCCGCGAGCGATATGCGCGATATCCCTTCAATGAATATTTCGTTCATATTGACCATCCGGCCGAAACACAAATAAGTCATCAGGACAAGCTTATGCGCCGAGTCGCTGCCGTCGATGTCGAGCGTCGGGTCCTTTTCGGCGAATCCGCGTTTTTGCGCGTCTTTCAACGCCGCGGAGAAAGAACAATTATTGCGCGACATTGAGCTCAGGATGAAGTTCGACGTTCCGTTGAGTATACCCAGAACGCTTGAAAAACGGTTCGCGACCAGCCCCTCCCTCACGGATTTAATGATCGGGATACCCGCTCCGACCGACGCTTCAAAATAAATAGATTTTGTGCATTCGTGCGCGAGCGCTAATAGTTCTTTGCCGTGTTCGGCAAGGAGCGCTTTGTTCGCCGTTACGACATTTTTCCCGCTCTTCAAAGCCCGCGAAATGAAATCCCGCGCCGGATTAATACCGCCCATAAGTTCCACTACAATGTCTATCTGGGGGTCGTTCAGGATCTGCGATATATCCGTGGTAAGCATTTCGCGCGGCACGGCAACGGAACGTTTGCTGGTTATATCTTTGTCGCAGATCTTCTTTATAACTATTTCAGAGCCTATTTTTTCTGTAAGAAGGCGTTTCCGGTCGCGAAGTATCTTGACCACGCCGCAGCCGACATTCCCGAAACCGATTAAACCGATATGTATCTTTTTCATGATTTATCCTTGCCAACGTAGTAGTTGACCGTTTTACTGATGATCGAGCGGTGGTTCTCATCGATCGCCATGAATTCGAGACGCGTATCGTAGATCAGGTCTTTAGTTATCTCAACCGATTCTATAACTTTTCCGATGAGCATTATGGGGCTGCGTTCGAACGGCAGACGGATTTCTATGGCGAGGTTCGTCCCTTTGTCGAACGCGCTTGTCGTCGTTAAAAGCATGCCGCCGAGGGCGAGGTTTTTTGTCTGAGTAATATCAATATTATCTATCTCATTCAGGATCCTGTAGGATACGATAAAGTTTGCTTTTATACGCTCATCCTTCCGCCGCTCTGTCCCTTCATATGTCATGGAGTTCCTCCTTCTTTTACGAGCACCCACGCGATATAGGTGCGAATATATTTCTTTTCACTTTCATCAAGCTGAAGAAACCGCACGCGCGCCCAATAATTGTTATTTTGCTTAACCGATGTGACCGCGCGGCCGGTTATCCTGAGCCATTTGCGCTCCGTCGGGATCTTTACCTGTAACCTGATAAAACTGGACGGCGGTAATACCGAGCGCGTGTTGATGCAAATTCCAGTTTCGCTGATATCGCGGATTGTCGTGTTGATCCACCGCTGATTCGCGATACGCAGCCCTCTTTTGAACTGGACGGATATGCTCCTGCGCACCCTGATCGATTCTCTTCTGTCTTTATCCGATGCTGTTCTTTGCATGAATTATTTTTTCGAGGCCCACTCGACATAACGCTTGATCGCTTCTTTAATAGAAGAATTAAGATCAACGAACTCTATCCTGGTCGTATAGGCGTTGTCCATGACCTTTGTGCACGTAATGATCTTTCCAGACGCCTCTACCCAGTCAAGGGTCGGCTGGGTGGGTATGCGCAGCAGTAAGGATAATATGATATTAGTGGGGTATTCGCGGGATGTGTTTACGGCAAGTCCGCACTCGCTTACATTTTTCGCTACATTCTCTTCCCATTTTTGTTCCGGCCCGGCGGCATGGAATCCGAGCTTGACATAAAACGGCGCATTGACACGCATAGCACGTCTATTTTCGACGCTCATATGGTGTTCCCTTCTGTGTGATTGCATGTGAGAAAAAATCGGGGCGACAGGACTTGAACCTGTGACCTCTTGAACCCCATTCAAGCGCTCTAGCCAAACTGAGCCACGCCCCGGAAATAATTAACAGGTTATATGTGGTAGGTAAACCATTGACTAAAGCCAAAGATTTAACCCTAAGCAACTGATAGTTTAACAACTAATTATATAAGATTTCGCGCTTTCTGTAAAGAAACATTTTGGATTGATTGTTAAAGCATATAAGGCGGGTTCACGCCGTGTTATTCTTTTTTTGCGCGGCGCGTCATAAGGTCTTTCACTGCCTTGATCGGTGATTTATTTTTATACAAAACCCGGTATATCTCTCTGGTAATGGGCATATCGACTTTATTTTTTTTCGCGAGCGCGTACGCTGATTTTGCCGTAGGCACTCCCTCGGCAACCATTTGCATGTGGTTTTGAATATATTTATACGTTTTTCCCCTGCCGATCTGCTCTCCGACAAATCTGTTACGGCTGTATGAACTGACGCAGGTCGTAACCAGGTCGCCGAGGCCGCTGATGCCGCTGAATGTTTTGCTTTTGGCGTTTTGGCACGCTCCCAGCCGCGCCATCTCCGCGAGGCCGCGCGATAAAAGGGCGGCTTTTGTGTTGGAGCCGAAACCGAGCCCGTCCGCTATCCCGCATGCGATCGCAATTACATTTTTCAGGCTGCCGCCCAGCTCGACACCCGTGACATCGTCGCTCGTGTATATCCTGAACCTGTCCGTGGTAAAGATATCCTGCAGGTATTTTCTGATCGAAGCGCTGCGTGAAGCTATAACCGCGGTTGAGGGTATGCCTGCCGCCACTTCATGCGCTATGGTCGGGCCGGACAGGACAGCCAGCTTCACAGCGCCCAGCTCTTCACGGATTATTTCCGACATCCGTTTGAGTGTCCCGATCTCGATCCCTTTTGTCGCGCTCAAGTGGATCGCCGCCGAGGGATATTTCGTATTCTTAAGTTTTTTCAGGACTCCGCGCAGGTATTGGGACGGAACCGCCAGCACGACGCAATCGGCGCCGCGTGTTGCCAGGCCGAGATCCGAGGTTATCGTTATCCGGGCCGGGATCTTTATGCCTTTCAGGAATTTGGTGTTTATCCTTTTTTTGTCCAGAAATGCCGCGTAATCGCTAAAGGCGCTCCAGAGGCTGACATTAAAGCCTTTTCCGGCCAGCAAAATAGCGAGGGTGGTCCCCCATCCCCCGTCCCCGAGAACGGCTATATTAATTTCTTTTATTTTTTTCATCTTCTTCAAAGTGGAATTTTGGATAAATATTAGTGAGATTTTGTTCTTCACGGGTTATGAAATGGATGCCTACGTTGTAACTGCCGTCTGTTTTGTTCTCCACCCTGACTACCTTGCCGACAACGCCGTTCTGGTAAAAGAAGCTGTGTTTATCCACCTCTGCGACCAGTTGAAGGACGCTTTTATTGAATGACAGCCACAGCACGTCCTCGATCTTTACGTTATCGTGTATATTGCATAGTAATCCGGACTCGCTGACATTGACCGTGTATCC
>JBAYMQ010000178.1:0-3417 GCA_041663465.1 Candidatus Omnitrophota bacterium
GAAGGTAATAGTTATGGAAATACATCCTACAGCGCTTGTTTCGAAAAAAGCTGAGTTGGCTAAGGACGTTATCGTCGGGCCGTTCGCGGTTATCGAGGATAACGTGTCGATCGGAAAAGGGACGAAGATTGGCGCTCATTGCGTTATAACCGGGCACACGACCATAGGCCACGATTGCGAGATATTTACCGGCGCGGTCCTCGGCGCCAAGCCCCAGGATATGAAATTCAAGGGCGAGAAGTCGTATCTTCATATCGGCGATCATAACGCGATCAGGGAATACTGTTTTTTCAATCCCGGCACAGGTGAAGGCGGGAAGACGGTTATAGGTTCTCATAATTTATTTATGGCATTCGCTCATGTCGCCCACGATTGCATTGTCGGCGACCATTGCATCATTGTAAATAACGGCACGCTCGGCGGCCATGTAGTGCTGGAAGATTATGCGATGATAAGCGGTTTGACTGCCGTGCATCAGTTCGTGCGCATAGGGAAGTTTTCTATAACAGGCGGTTGTTCCAAGGCTGTGCAGGATATCCCGCCCTTTTCCACGTGTGACGGGCATCCGGCGCGCGTATTCGGCCTGAATCTCATTGGATTGAGGCGTCACGGTGTCAACGTCGAGACAATCAAGTGTTTGAAAAAAGCGTTCCGCCTTCTTTTTAATGCCGGCCTTCCTCTTAAGCGGGCGATAGAGCAGCTTGATCCCCAGTTACTTGCCAATAAAGAAGTTGCGTATCTCGTGAAATTTATTGAGGATTCCGCCCGGGGAATAGCGCATTCCGCCCGGGTTGACAATGATACCGATCCGGAAGAAAAAGGTCCATTCAGTGGCTGACAGGATAGGTTTGATCGCGGGAAACAGGCGGTTCCCTGTTCTTTTCTGCGAAGAAGCTCGTAAGCGCGGGGTAAGCGTTGTCGCGGTGGCTATTCGCGGAGAGACCAGCCGCCGGCTCGCGCGCATGGTTGATACCATCCATTGGCTATCCCTGGGGGATTTCGAGCGCGCATACGATATATTTCATGCTGAAAAGATTACCCGGGTCGTTATGGCGGGACAGATCAGCCCCCGTCGCTTGTTCAGCAGGCAAGTTAAAAATAATAAAGCTATCCAGGAGTTACTGAATAGCATAGTCGATAGACGGGCCAATACGATATTCGGCGCTATAGCGAACCGTATGTCCTCCGAAGGTTTGACGCTCATAGATTCAACCACTTTTTTACAGTCTTTTGTCCCCAAATCCGGGGTTTTAACTCGCAGGCAGCCTTCCGATAATGAGTGGGCCGATATCCGTTTCGGTATGGATCTGGCGCGGAAGGTGGCTGATCTTGATATCGGGCTGGCAGTTGCCGTAAAGAATAAAGCTATTGTAGCGGTTGAGGCTCTTGAAGGCACCGACAACCTCATTTCAAGGGCAGGCAGGATATGCAAAGGATTGGTTATTGCCAAAGCCGGCAGGCCGGCTCAAGATATGCGTTTTGATATCCCGGTTATCGGCCTTCAAACCATTAAAACCCTTATTAGGGCTCATGTGTCATGTTTAGGGGTTGAGGCAGGCAAGACTTTGATCATTGATATGAAGTCTGCCATAGATCTGGCGGACAAAAAAGGGCTGGCTGTCGTTGCCGTATAAGGTGGTTAGGAAATTTCTTGACAGTGCCTGAAATAGGTGTAATATAAGTATTTGTAATCAAGGAGGTTACCATGGCAAAGACAGCGGTCAGCAAAGCAAGCGTTAAATTAACACAGTTCCAGATTTTTGCCCCACAGGCAAAAAAAGTCAACGTAGTCGGAAGTTTCAACAATTGGGATCCTAAGAAAGAGTCTGCTAAGAAAGATACTAAGGGCAACTGGACCGTTCAATTAGGTTTAAAACCGGGAAGATATGAGTATAAGTTCCTTGTAGATGGTTCCTGGGTAAACGATCCGAAGTGTTCCAGTGCCGTGTATAATTCTTTTGGTACACAGAATTCTGTTGTAGTAGTGAAATAGATTTAATTAGCCCCCATCTTTCATGGAAGACATGATATGCCGTTGCCGGAAAGATGGGGGTCTTTTATTATGAAATATATATACGGACCAGTTCAATCGCGCAGGCTTGGATCTTCTCTTGGGGTTTCTTTGACGCCCCACAAAACCTGCCAATTTGATTGTGTATACTGTCAGATAGGAGCGACAACCGCTAAGACAGGCGTTAGGGCATCCTATACCGATACACAGGAGATCCTGTCGGAAGTTCGCGCCTGGCTCGATATCAATCCGGAGCAGGCAAAGGCTCTTTCGTTCGTTACTCTGTCCGGCTCAGGCGAGCCCACATTGCATTCCGATATCGCGGTAATCATATCAAAGATCAAGGCAATGGCTGCTGTTCCTGTGGCTGTGATCACCAATTCGAGCCTTCTTGGCGATCCGGCGGTGCGCCAGGAATTGCTGCAGGCCGATCTCATTGTCCCATCGCTTGACGCTGTTATCCCCGAAGTATTCGCCAAGATTGACAGGCCTCTGGCAGGGATCAAGATAGAGGATATCATAGAGGGGCTGGTAAATCTGCGGAAAGAATATCGCGGCAGGATATGGCTCGAAGTAATGCTGGTAAAAGGCGTCAACGACGATATTCGCCACATTCGGAAACTCGCGGAGGTCATTGAGCGGATAAATCCGGACGCGATCCAGTTGAACTCTCCGGTACGCAGCACCACCGTGAAAAATATCAGCTCTGTCGATGAAGGAAAGTTGAAGCAAATCATGGAACTTCTCGGGGAGAAGGCCCGGATCATATAGATATTGCGCCTGTAGCTCAACTGGATAGAGCACTAGCCTTCGGAGCTGGGTGTTGCTGGTTCAAATCCAGCCAGGCGCATAGAACGTAAATGTCAGCGCCGCAATTCCTGTCTAGCGCGGGGCGCTAAACAGGAGCAGGCGCATTTATTATTGCCAAAGTCTTTATTTTAAGTTAAAATAATATATTATTTTACACGCGACATTTCGGGCCGCTAGCTCAATTGGTAGAGCAGGACCCTCTTAAGGTCAAGGTTCGTGGTTCGATTCCACGGCGGCTCATTTTTTATCAGCCCATTTTATTGAAGAAGAAATGCTACACGATTATCGAGCATACCGCTGATATAGGCGTTGCGGTTGAAGCAGGCGATCTGGCGGGAACTTTTGTCAATGCCGCTGTAGCTATGTTCGACATCATGGCTGAACGGCGCGCAGTGATCCCTCCGGAGTCCCGCAGTAAACTCAACGTTACATTATCGGCAGCAAGACCTGATGAGCTTTTATACGATGGCTCAATGAGCTTTTATCCCTTTCAGGGGCAAAAGGTTTGATCTTTGTGGATTATCAGGCGCATCATCTCGACGATAAATGCCTGGATATATCCGTGGTCGGAGAGGATATTTCTTACTGTAGATTTA
>JBAYMQ010000179.1:0-3337 GCA_041663465.1 Candidatus Omnitrophota bacterium
CGGCAGTTTTAACGTATTGCTCGACAAAGGAGACGCGAAAGGACCGGCCCGGACGGCGATGGAACAGGCCGCCAGGGACATGATGACTTATTTTTTCACCGGCGTGCGGCTGCCCAATTCCAGCTTTTGGGTGAATTTGAGGCCGGATTCCCCGGATAGGGTCATTGATGATCTATTGGCAAGGACAGATATGGGCAGGATCATGCTTGCCGCTGACGTGCAGTTGAAAAAAGACCTGGCGGCGTATACTTCCCCGGGAACCAGGGAAGGCAAACAATATTGGGATGATCTTTATAAGAAAGCTGAAGAGCTTTTCGGCAATGAGGATATATCTATCCCCACCATCACCAGGCCGTGGATCGTGCCCGATGAAATAATCCTGCGGGAGACCCCGGCCAACGCGTATGTTTACAAAGCGACCCTGAAGGTCCTGCTTGAATCCGATCATTTAAAAGATAATGCCGCATATCAATTTGAGGACGCGCGTTTAAAAACGCTCAACGATTATTCCACGCGGCTTATCAAAGAGCTTATCCTCCCGAAACTTTCCAAAGACGTGAATATATCTAAACGCTACGCGCCGCTGCGTCAGGTATATTATTCGCTGATACTGGCGCAGTGGTTCAAGGAAAGATTCAAAAATTCGCTTGGGGCGGATCAGAAAGACCTGTCCGGTCTTACCTCCGCGGCGGCCTGGTCGAAGGAGACCTACTTTAAACAATATCAAGAGTCGTTTAAGAACGGCGAATATAATGTGCAGGAAGCGGTGCGAACTCCTTACGGCCAGACTATCCGGCAGTATTTTTCAGGCGGTATCCAGATCGGCATCCTTAACCCGGTGAAAACGCGCAACCTGAACGCCGCGGCGAGACCCGAAGTTGTTTTGGCGATCCCCGCGTACAAGGACATAGATCCGACGCGCTATATCGAGAATCTGCAGCGGGCGGATATTACCGCGCGTGACGGAGGTTTTGATCTCCGGCTATTTACCGATGATATCGCGGAAGCGGCGGCTCGCGGGGATATTATCGCGCCTCAGGGCGTATTGAGGGATGATTTTTCAATTTTCAGTAAAGGTTTCGACTGGACAAATACGCGCCGGTTGTCGGGAACAGCGGCGTATCTGCTCAAGGCCCTTCTTGAGCGGGACGACCGGATCCTCCGGACCCTGGTTCTTGGGCCGGGATCAGGCATTGAATTGGCGGGTATCGACTCGATAGCGGCCGCCCAAAAGCATCCGGTTGAGATAGACACCATCGGCCTGACCACGCTGCCTCCCAGCTTCCGCCTCACCAGGGCTTCTCGCGAGATCACCGCCATGCTTGTCGAATATATTCAGGATCACAGCCGCGATCTTTCCGGGCTGGTGGAATTTTACGCGGAATTTTCGGGCGTTACGGCGGGCAATGTCAAAGATATCAAACGGCATGAATTTATACGGTCTATCAAACAGTCCGAAGATTTCCGGATCCCTTTGAGCGTGCTCTTTGAACTCCAAAATTCAGGGTTCTCAATATATGAGCGTCTCCCCGAGCCGTACATCGACCGTCAGCTTATCGGCAAATTAGCGGACATTTCTTCTCCCGGGATCGGGCCTTCGAAGGCCTACGGCCTTATCCTGGATAATCACGGCGGGTTTTTCTACACGGTTCATCAGGACGGATTTAAAACGGCCGTTTTGGCTGTTGAGCCGCTGCTTGACAAAGACGGCATTTTTTACGCCCAGCATATCCCGTGGATGGAAGGCGAGATGGACGATCTCGAGTTTGACAATGTAATGGTTTTTGTGCAGGCGGGAAACCCTACCAGCATGGTCATTATCCGCAAGGATAGCGTTTATATGGAGCAGGCTTTGATATGGGCGAGGCATTTTGACCGGTTGTCGAATTCCATATATCGCGTGGATAAAATCGAGGATCTTTTAAAGGCCGCGTTCTTCAACGGGGCACAGGATATAAAACAGGGGGCGTCCAGCCGCAAGGGTTTATCTACAGTCGAAGCAGATATCCATCCTTCCGTTGGCGCCCCTGTTTCCGATGATACCCGTGAGGAATTTTTCGCGTGGCTGAATAATGCGTCACCCGAAAAAATAAATAAAAGGATCCGTTTCTTAGACGCCCTGGAAAGCATTGTAATGCCGAGCCTTTCCACTCTATCCAACGAACATCTTGATCGCGCGAGTGAAACTCTGGGATTTTTGATCCATTCCGGCCTGGTAACGTCCGAGGAGGTCTATCGATTCTGGGACGCTTTGGGAATAGAGAATGACGATTCAAATGCCGCCGGATACGCGCAGAATACGCAGATGATGAAGGTGTTTATCGCTAAAACTTTGGTTGTTTCGGAACGCGCGAAGGCCGATACCCGGGCTGCCGATGTCCTGGCCGCGGGTTTGCGTGACAACAATGTATTCATTCAGGCTCATACAGCGGAAGCTATTTGCGCCGCTATTAACTCCGGCCGCGCGGGCAAAGAAGACATAAGCGGCGTAGATATGTCCATGTTAAAAGAAGCCGCGCCGCTTCAGGACCAGAAATATTTCCTTACGCTGATCTCGGAACTAAGAGGCGACCGCGAAAGCGCGTACAGGATACCGGAATATATGCGGCCGGGGCTTTTGAGATTGGCCCGGCTTGTCAATAATTCCGAAGTAAGCGGTTTTTTCTATGGCAAATTGGCGCAGTGCGTCAGGGATAAGAACGATCCCGCTTTGGCCCAGCAGATCCTGGATAAGGAACTGCTGGCGTTTATTGTCGAGAAGATTTGTTACTATCAGGATAATATTGAGGCCGCGGATAACAAATCATCGTTGATACTATTGTCGAAGCTGCTGGGCAGGTTGTTGGGGATCTTAGCGAGGGATAAAATCGGAATAGAAGCCGGGATCATGAAACGGGCTTTCAAAATGTCCGACATAGCGTTCAAAGACAGCGGCAGCAGTTTCGCGAACGCGAGCTTTATAGCCGAAGAATTCCTGAATAGCCTGCCTTCATTGGGATTGGAAAAACCCTTGATCGATCCTCCGGAATTCGTTTCGCGTCAGGTTTCTTCCATTCCCGAAGTTGCCGCGTCGGAAATACTGCCTGTTATCTCGGATCCCGAACCCGCGCGCCTGGGAAGAACGACGATATTCCGGTCCCGGGAGGGGAAGTTCATCGCTTTCAAGGCTCTTAAACTCGGCGAGGATCCCGGCAGGCTTACGTATGAGAGCGAAGTTTTCGATTATATCCAAAGCTTAAAAGATAAAGGGGTGGATCTGTGGGCGCAGTATCCTCGCGCTTATTTAATCAAGGGCGAACGGGTTGTCCGGATCAGGCGCGATGACATGCCTGAAGAG
>JBAYMQ010000180.1:0-3276 GCA_041663465.1 Candidatus Omnitrophota bacterium
CTGATCGAGGCGTTCAAACAGAACGCGGATGTCCACCTCCGGACAGCGGCGCTTGTGTATGGGATAGATGAAAAAGAAGTCAGTGATGAAATGCGCAATGCCGCCAAGAGGATAAACTTCGGTATTGTCTATGGCTTGAGCGCGTACGGGTTAAGCCGGGATCTGGGCATAGCCATCGACGCGGCGCAACGATTCATCGACGCGTATTTCGTCACGTACCCGGGCGTGAAGAGTTATATAGAGGCGCAGATAGAAAAAGCTCAGCAAGACGGATTTGTCACCACGATCCTCGGACGCCGCAGGTATTTGCCTGAGATAAAAGACAGGAATATGGCCGTGCGGCAGTTCGCGCAGCGCCAGGCCATTAACGCGCCTATCCAGGGGTCGGCCAGCGATATGATCAAACAGGCGATGATCCGCATTTACGAGGGAATGCAAAGCGAAAAGAGCGCGTCGCGTATGATCTTGCAGATCCACGACGAATTGCTGTTTGATGTTCCCCGCGCGCAGGTCCCGGAATTCGCCGCGTGGGTGCGCCGCATCATGGAAGGCGTAATGGTCCTCGAGGTCCCCGTTAAAGTCGATATAGCCGTGGGCGTGAATTGGAACCAAATGCGGAAGGTCTGAAAAAGGGTTTCGTTTTTTTATCCCGGGAGGGTTTATGAAAATCGTAATGTGTGCGTCTGAAGTAGTCCCGTTCGCCAAGACCGGCGGGTTGGCTGATGTCGCCGGCGCGTTACCGATAGCTCTTGAAAAAGCAGGCCATGAAGTTATCGTTATTATGCCGGGCTATAAGGCGGTATATGCGAAGACCGCTCTCTTGATAAAAAATGTCAGGCCCGGGCTGTCATCCGCCGCGATCGGCAAAGCGGTCAAAGTTTATTTTATAGACCACGATTTTTATTTCAACAGGGACGCGCTGTACGGCGATAAGGCAGGCGATTATATAGATAATATAGACCGTTTTTCGTTTTTTTGCCGCAGAACCCTTGATCTGTTGAAGGAGATAGATTTCAAGGCCGATATTATCCATTGCCATGACTGGCAGTCGGCTATGGTGCCGGTATATCTGAAGTCCATGACGTATTCCACGGATCCGTTCTATAAAACCATGCGGACCGTTTTTACCATCCATAATATCGGCTACCAGGGGCTTTTCAACAAAAATGAATTCCCGAAGCTTGGGCTTGCGTGGAATTTCTTCGGAGTTGAATCGCTTGAATATTACGAACAGGTTAATTTCTTAAAAGGCGGCATAGTTTTTTCAGACGTGATAAATACGGTCAGCGATACCTATAGTAAAGAGATCCGTACCAGTGAATTTGGTTTCGGCATGGAAGGCATCCTTGATAAACGGAAAGACTCGCTGTTCGGGATCATAAACGGCCTGGATTATTCTATCTGGGATCCGGCAGCCGATAACTTTATCGCCGCGAAATTTTCAGCCAAAGACCCCGCCGGCAAGTCCGTGTGCAAAGAAGATCTGCAAAAGATATGTAAATTCCCTCTTAAGAAGAATGTTCCGCTTGTGGGCGTTGTGTCCCGGCTTGCCCAGCAAAAGGGGTTTGATATCGTCGCGGAGGGGATCGATAAGATGTGCAAGATGGACCTGCAGATGGTGATATTAGGCACGGGAGATGAAAAATACCATAAGATCATGGAGTCCATGGTAAAGAAATATCCCAAGGTCATATCGCTGCATCTTAAGTTTGATGATACTCTGGCGCATAAGATCTACGCCGGCTCGGATATATTCCTGATGCCGTCGAGGTATGAACCGTGCGGCCTGGGGCAGATGATCAGCATGAAATACGGCGCGTTGCCTTTGGTTTTCAAGACCGGGGGTCTTGCCGATACGGTAGACGCGTCGAACGGGTTCATTTTCGATAAATATAGCTCAGAGGAGCTTTTAAAAACCGTAAAGAAAGCTCTCCAGGCGTATCAATCTCCTGAAAAATGGAAAAAGCTTGTAGATAAGGCGATAAAATGCGACTTCTCATGGCTCGTGTCCGCAAAAAAATATGTCCAGTTGTATGAAAACGCGCGCAATCGATCATAAGCGGATCGTAATAGGATTGACCGGCAGCTTTGGCACCGGCAAGACAACGGTGGCGGGAATGTTACGGGCATACGGCGCCAGGGTCATTGATGCCGATGCTATAGGCCACAATTTGCTCCGAAAACGCACGCGGGTTTACGTTTCTATCGTCAGGCGTTTTGGCAGCGGGGTGCTTGCCTCCGATAAAACTATTGATCGCCGGGCCTTGTCCGCAGTTGTGTTCGCGAGTGACGCCCGGTTGAAACAGCTGAACCAGATAATCCATCCTGAGATCATCAGGATCATAAAGGAAGAGATCTCGAAGGTTCGAAAGGGGGTCGTTGTTTTAGACGCGCCGCTTCTCGTAGAAACGGGTTTGAACAGGTATGCCGATAAATTAGTTGTGGTAACGTCGTCCCGGGCGCGCCAGATACAGAGGGTGCAGAAACGGTCACGGTTGAGCAAAACTGCAATAGTCAGGCGCCTCCGCTCTCAGATCCCGCTCCAGGATAAGGTCCGAATGGCGGATTTTGTAATAGATAACAATGGAACGCGTAAAGATTTACGCAAACAAGTAATGGAAATAAGGAGGATGTGGTGGACAAGTTAGATATCAGCAAACTTAAAGATATGAAGATCACGGAGCTGAATAAGCTGGCCAAAGAGTTGAATGTCAACGGATTCAGCGGGCTGAAGAAGCAGGACCTGATCTTTAAGATCCTGCAGGGCCAGGCGGAAAAAGAGGGTCTGATGTTCGGCGAAGGGGTCCTTGAGATCCTGCCTGAGGGATTCGGTTTCTTACGCTCACCAAACTATAATTATCTGCCCTGTCCGGATGATATCTATATATCGCCCTCGCAGATAAGGAAATTCGAATTACGCACCGGAGACACGGTTTCCGGCCAGATCCGCCCGCCGAAAGAGGGCGAGAAATATTTCGCCCTTTTGAAAGTTGAAGCGGTAAATTTTGAGAATCCCGAGGAGGTTAAAGAGAAAATACTGTTCGATAATCTTACCCCGGTGTATCCGCACGACCGCTTTAATGTTGAGACAGCGCATGATGAATTATCCATGCGGGTTATGTCGCTTTTGACCCCGATAGGAAAAGGCCAGCGCGGTTTGATCGTGGCGCAGCCGTACAGCGGAAAAACCGTGCTGTTGCAGAAGATCGCCAACGGTATTATGGTCAATAATCCGGATGTAGTGTTGATAGTGCTTTTGATCGACGAGCGCCCCGA
>JBAYMQ010000181.1:0-3252 GCA_041663465.1 Candidatus Omnitrophota bacterium
ATATGAAAGCCGGAGGGGCAGGCAAATTCAATAGGTCTGAAGGTTATGAGTTTGAATACGCTAAACATTTCTTCGATGGTTTCGCTAAACAACTCGGCATGAATTTGAATGTGCGAATAGAATGGGCAAGCAATGATCTCCATGCTACTTTAGAACCGGTCTTCAAGGCATTAGGTTTGGCCCTGGGGAAGGCGGTGAAGATCGATCCTAGGAGAAAAGGTATTCCTTCTACGAAGGGCGTTATAGATTAAAATGATCGCTATCATAGATTACGGCATGGGCAATATTCACAGCGTTAAAAAAGCCCTGGAAGTATCGGGCGGGATTGTTTCGGTAACGAATAATCCCGCGGAGATCAAGAAAGCGGATAAACTCGTTTTGCCGGGCGTCGGCGCTTTCGGAGACGCGATGCTCGAGCTTGAAAAACGGGGGCTTGCCGCGGCGATCAAGGAACACATTTCCGGGGGAAAAATATTTTTAGGTATTTGTTTAGGGATGCATCTTCTTTTTGAGACTTCCCAGGAGAGTCCGGAAGTTGCGGGACTGGGGATATTGAAGGGCACGGTCTGTAAGTTTGCCGGCGGCCCGGGCCTGAAAGTCCCGCACATGGGATGGAATCAAATACGTTTCAGTAAGTCCGCTTGCAAACTTTTTCAGGGTATACGCGACGGCAGCGCGGTTTATTTCTGCCACTCGTATTATCCGCGGCCCGGCGAAGCAGGCTGCGTCGCCGCGGTCACGGAATACGGAGCTGATTTCCCGTCGATCATATGGCGGGATAATGTATATGCCATGCAATTCCATCCTGAAAAAAGCCAGTCGACCGGCCTTGCGTTGGTCGGGAATTTTGTGAGATTATAATGCATATTATCCCAGCTATAGATCTTAAAGACGGTAATGTAGTCAGACTTTTTCAAGGCAAAGGCGAAGAGAAGGTTTATTCGCGCAATCCTGTGGTCGTCGCGCGCCACTGGAAGAAACAAGGCGCTTCGATGATACACGTGGTGGATCTGGACGGCGCATTCACGGGCGAACCGAAGAATCTCTCTGCGCTTAAGTCGATCGTTCAGGCGGTGGATATCCCGATCGAATTCGGCGGCGGCCTGCGCGCGAAAGATACGATACGGTCGGTGTTCGCGCTTGGCGTTACGCGGGTTGTCCTGGGCACAAAGGCGGTCGAGGACCGGGCTTTTCTTAAAGAAGTGTATGAAGAGTTCGGGCACAGCCTTATAGTTACCATAGACGCCAGGAACGGCATAGTCCTGACCCAGGGGTGGCAGGAGTCCAACAGCGCCAAAATATCCGCGGTTGATTTCGGTTTGGAGCTTAAAGGAATGGGTTTTCCTGAGATCATATATACAGACACCTCGAAAGACGGAACATTGCGCGGGCCGAATATCCCCGCGTTGGAAGAACTCTTAACGAAGACGGGGCTCGGGGTTATTGCCTCGGGCGGCGTTTCAAGCATCGAGGATGTGATGGCGCTCGCGAAGCTGGAACATAAGGGGTTAACGGGCGCTATTGTCGGCAAGGCTTTATATGAGGAAAGGTTTACGCTCAAGGAAGCGTTGAATTTATTAAAAACACAGAAGGAGGAGGGCAGATGAAATTAGCACATGTGGGTCGGCTTCTGGTCATAGGATGTGTCGGCGCGACGCTCGCGGGGTGCGCTACCATGCGCGCGAAGGAAAACCCTGAAACGATGGTATTGAAGACCCAGGTCTCGGATATGCAGGGGCAATTGCAGCAAAAAGACGCGGAGATCGATAGTTTACGCAAGGCGTTGGCTCAGACAACTGAGGATAAGTATAATACCGCGAAGCAGGGCCCGGGCGAGGGATCCGTAGCGGTGCCTTCCGCCACTCAGATCCAGACGGCGTTGAAGAATGCCGGTTATGACGTGGAAGTCGACGGCAAGATCGGAAATAAGACCCGCGGCGCCATAAAGGATTTTCAGAAAGCCGGCGGACTTTTGGCTGACGGCAAGGTCGGGAAAAAAACCTGGGCGCAGCTTGAACCGTATTTGAATAAACAATAATAACATCGCATGCTTACAAAACGTATCATTCCCTGTCTTGATATTAAAGAGGGCAGGGTGGTCAAGGGAGTGAAGTTCCTGGGCTTGCGCGACGCCGGAGACCCTGTGGAGGTGGCTAAAGAGTATGACAGGCAGCGGGCGGATGAGCTTGTTTTTCTTGATATAACGGCAAGTTTTGAAAATCGCAAGACGCTCATTGATCTGGTAGAAAAGATAGCGCAGAATATTTTCATGCCCTTTACGGTCGGGGGGGGCATAAGCAGCGTGGGGGATATCAGGGACCTGTTGAATGCCGGCGCCGATAAAGTATCCATCAACACTTCCGCTGTAAAATCCCCTGAATTGATCGCGCGGGCCGCGGAAAAGTTCGGCAGTCAGTGTATCGTTGTCGCGATCGACGCTAAAAGGCGGGTTCCGCCAGCGCCGCCCGGATGGCAGGTGTATATCAACGGGGGCAGGACGCCGGCTGAGTTGGAAGCTGTCGCTTGGGCAAAAACCGCCGCCGGGCTTGGCGCCGGGGAGATACTGCTGACAAGTATGGATTGCGACGGCACTAAAAAGGGTTATGATATTGCTTTGACGAAAGCGGTTGCCGAAGCGGTGCCCATCCCTGTTATCGCGTCCGGAGGCGCCGGCGCGCCGGAACATTTCCGGGATGTTTTACGGGACGCTCAGGCGGATGCGGCTTTGGCGGCATCGTTGTTCCATTACCGGGAGCTGGATATCCTGGAGCTTAAGAAATATCTGAAACAAAACGGTATACATGTTCGTATAGAAGATGAAAACAGGAGCCATTCGTGAAAAAAAAGGTTGAGTTCGATCTGAAGACTTTGAAGTTCGATAAAAAGGGGCTGATCCCGGCCATAATCCAGGATTATAAGAATAATGAAGTGCTGATGGTGGCGTATATGAATCTTGAATCTGTGCGCCGCACATTGAAACTTGGCAAGACGTGTTTCTGGTCGCGGTCCCGCAAGGAATACTGGGTCAAGGGCGAGACATCAGGCCATTATCAGTATGTCAAATCTATCGCGTATGATTGTGATGCCGATGCTTTGCTGATCAAGATCAGGCAGGTCGGCGCGGCTTGCCATACGGGCAACCGCAGTTGTTTCTTCCGGCGTATTATTTAAAGGATCGCGTATGTATAATATTTCGCTCAAAGAGTTCCTGAAATTAAGCCGCGGCGCCAACGTTATTCCGGTATATAAGGA
>JBAYMQ010000182.1:0-3232 GCA_041663465.1 Candidatus Omnitrophota bacterium
AAGATGCTTTATGCGGGGGAGGACCCGCGTTTCATAGCTCGACGGGTGTGCATACTGGCGTCGGAAGATGTGGGGAACGCGGATCCGTTGGCTCTCGTATTGGCAAACGCGGCGCTGCAGGTCGCTGAATTTATAGGTATGCCCGAAGCGCGGATACCATTGGCGCAGGCGGTAACGTATGTCGCGTGCGCGCCCAAATCCAACGCCGCGTATATGGCTATCGACAAGGCGTACGCCGATATTGAAGCGGGGCGGGTCCAGGAAGTTCCCGATCACCTCAAGAGCACCGCGTATGCGGCGGCGGCGAAACTCGGCCACGGGAAAGGCTATAAATACAGCCACGATTATCCCGATCATTACGTTGAACAGAAGTATACCCCGCTGCCCGTTCAGTATTACATTCCTGCGGATATCGGGTACGAGGCAAAGATAAAAGCGCGGATGGATAAGTTGCGTAAACGAGACAGCGGCGCCGGTCGAACAGCATAAGGAGAGCAGATGATCATAACTGAACAAAAACCTCTCGCTGAAATTATCGAGAGCCTGGCAGGCAAGACAAAGATCTTTTTAGTCGGCTGCGGTGATTGCGCGACCGCGTGTAATACGGGCGGCGAAACGCAGGTGTCGCAGATCAAAAAGCAGCTCGAAGAGCAGGGGAAGACAGTGGTCGGAATGTGCGTCCCTGACGCGGCCTGCGTGGCTGCCAAATTGAAAGTGTCCACGGCAAAGCAAATACCGGCGATGCGGCAGGCGGAAGCGGCGGTTATTTTCTCCTGCGGCCTGGGCGTGCAGTCGTTTAAAGATAACGACCGCCTTAACCTGACGGTTTTGCCGGGATGTAATACGCTGTCCGGCGCCGTGCTTGACAGCCAGGGGAATTTATGGGAAAAATGCGCCATGTGCGGACAGTGCGTTTTGGGCAAAACCTCCGGGATCTGTCCTGTGGCGTTATGCTCGAAAGGAATATTAAACGGTCCCTGCGGGGGCATGAATAAAGGGAAATGCGAGTTGGATCCTGACCGCGACTGCGCGTGGGTGCTTATATATAACGAAGCCCTGAAGAAAAACTCTATCGATGCGCTCAAAAAAATACAACCGCCCCGGGATCACAAGAAAGCGATGAAACCCCACAAGTTGATAGTTAAACAGGCGGTTACGCCCTAAAAAATGGTATATAAGAGGAACGACATAGCGTTGACAAAAGTCATAATTCGTAATAGAATCTTAGTAAGACTCAAAACCCAAAAGGAGGACGAGAGGACTAGGAAAAGCGCGTGTATTGCCAAAAAGCTTTTTCGAACCCGCGTTTTCATGCGGGCAAAGATAATTATGTTTTACAAAGCATTCAAGGGTGAGGTTGACACCGATATAATGATCAAAGCAGCTCAAAAATTAGGCAAGATAGTCGTAGTTCCTGTTTGTGGTGAAAATAGAACAATGATTCCCTGTATCCTCAAAGAGGGGGCGCGGTTATTGCGCGGCCCGTACGGGATAGGGGAACCTGCAGTTAAAAAGTGCGTATCCTCCCGATCCATTGATCTGGTTATAGTGCCGGGCGTGGCGTTTACAAAAGACGGTAAGCGCCTCGGCAGAGGAAAGGGATACTACGACCGTTTTCTATCACATATGCCTAACCACGCTGCTACAGTCGGCCTGGGTTTTGATTTCCAGGTGCTTGCCGATCTCCCCACCAATGCCATGGACGTTAATGTCCAAAAGGTCATCGCCGCCTGATTTTTAGGCAAAGCGGACTATCGCACAACGAGTCGTTCAAATAGAGGAGGTTCGTGTACCATGTTTACCATTATTCTTGTTATAGGTGTTGCCGCGGTCGCGTTGCTCGGAGGATATTTTCTGCGTAAATTCCTCGCAGAACAAAAAATGCACGACGCTGAGACCCAGGCAAAATATGTTATTGAACAGGCGAAAAAAGAAGCCGCCGACCGCCATCGCGGCGCGGAACTCGAAGCCAAGGATCTTTTGTACCGCATGCGCCAGGATTTTGAACAGCAAACCAAAGACCGCAGGCAGGAGATATCGAACCTTGAGAAACGCCTTTCGCAGAAAGAAGAAAATATCGACAGAAGGCTCGATCTTTTGGAAAAGAAAGAGAAGGATCTCGAGCTAAAGGGCGAGAATGTCAAAAAGCTCGAAGACGGGATGAAAACAAAAGAAAATTCGCTCCATTTGCTGATTGCCGAAGAGAAAGAGCGGTTGCAGAAAATGGCGTCGTTGTCTATGGAAGAAGCGCGCCAGATACTATTGTCCCGCCTGAGCGAAGAGTTGAATACCGAAAAAGCCGTATTGATCAAAAAGCAGGAAGAGGATATCCGCGGTTCGGTTGACAAGAAGGCGGTTGAGTTGATAAGTCTTGCGATCCATAGGTGCGCCGCGGAACAAACCGTGGAATCCACGGTCAGCGTGGTGAATTTGCCTAATGATGAAATGAAAGGCCGCGTTATCGGGCGCGAGGGCCGCAATATCCGGGCGCTTGAAATGGCAACCGGCGTAGATGTTATTATAGACGATACTCCTGAAGCGGTAACGCTTTCATGTTTCGACCCGGTGAGGAGGGAGATCGCCCGCCTTTCTTTGGAGAAATTGATCGGTGACGGCCGTATCCACCCCGGGCGTATCGAGGAAGTCGTGGAAAAGACCAAGAAGGACATGGAAGAGAAGATCAAGGAAGTTGGAGAGCGCTCCGCTTTCGATTCGGGTGTGGAGAATCTTCACCCGGAATTGGTGAAGCTGCTTGGACGGTTAAAATACCGCACCAGCTTCGGCCAGAACGCGTTGCAGCATTCCCAGGAAGTTTCCTATTTAATGGGCGTTATGGCATCTGAACTCGGTTTGGACTTTAAGCTTGCCCGGCGCATAGGTTTATTGCATGACTTGGGAAAGGCGCTTGATTATCAGGTTGAAGGCACGCACGCGAAGATCGGCGCTGATGTCGCGAAGAAATACAACGAGTCTCAAGAAGTTATTCACGCTATCGAAGCGCATCACGAAGAAACCCCGCTGGTGAGTTCGTACGCGGTGCTTGCGGTAGCCGCGGACGCGATCAGCGCGGCACGGCCGGGCGCGCGCCGGGAGACGCTGGAAACCTATATTAAACGGCTGGAAAAGCTCGAGGCGATCGCCAATCAATTCAAGGGCGTTGATAAGACCTACGCGATCCAGGCCGGACGCGAGATCCGTATCATCGTGCAGCCAGAGAAGATAAGTGACGGTG
>JBAYMQ010000183.1:0-3173 GCA_041663465.1 Candidatus Omnitrophota bacterium
CAAGCGGGGCATTAATAAGGAAGTGTTGACTGTTGACAATCACGCGGACGCGTTGTACGTGTATTTGAGGATCCTCAAGAAGGATCCCGCCAAGGCGAAGGATATCCTCACGCTGTTGCAATACAATAAGGGCAACGCGTCGGGAATAGCCATTGCCAATGTCGACAACCTGGGCAATGTTCACGCGGATCAATTCTGGCAATCGCACACGTTCGGCAATGTGTTGGAACGGAAGTTCGGGGATATCTGGATGGATACTTCGGATGAGGTTATGAGAAAATTGAAAGACCGCGGGCCGCATATAAAAGGCCGCTGCAGCCGGTGCAGATATCTGGAGTTGTGCAACGCGAATTTCAGGATCAGGGCGGAGGCTGTCTACGGCGATATGTGGCAGCAGGATCCGGCCTGTTATTTAAGCGACGAGGAAATAGGGATCACGAAGGAGACTCGCTATGAAATACCCCGTGTACAGACCAAAACGCCTCAGGGCTAACGAAAATTACCGCAGATTGATCAGAGAGACCGGTTTGAGCGTCGATGATCTTGTAATGCCTTTTTTTGTCAGGGAAGGCAAGGGGATCAAGAAACCTATCCCGTCTTTGCCGGGTAATTTTCAGTTATCGGTGGATAATCTTGTCAAAGAAGTAAAGGCGGCAAAGGCGTTGGGGATACCCGCGGTATTGTTGTTCGGGATCCCGGATTCGAAAGACGAGTGCGCTTCCGGCGCGTACGCGGAAGACGGCATCGTGCAGAAAGCCTGCGCGCGCTTGAGGGATGCGGTTCCGGGCATACTTGTGATTACCGATGTGTGCTTGTGCGAATTTACATCCCACGGCCATTGCGGAGTCCTGAAGCCTGCAAGAGGCCGCGCGCGGAAGAACGTGTGTATCGATAACGACGCGACGCTTGAACTTCTGGCAAAGGTCGCGGTTTCTCACGCGGCGGCAGGCGCGGATATGGTCGCGCCTTCAGCCATGATGGACGGGCAGGTCAAAGCGATACGCGCGTCTCTGGACCGGAACGGATTTACCGATTGCCCCATTATGGCGTACAGCGCGAAATATTCATCCGCTTTTTACGGGCCGTTCCGTCAGGCGGCTGAATCGGCTCCGCAGTTCGGGGATCGCAGGTCGTATCAGATGGATGTCCCTAATGCCCGGGAGGCCCTGCGCGAGATACAGCTTGATATAAGGGAAGGGGCGGATATCGTTATGGTCAAACCGGCTCTGGCGTATCTGGATATAATCGCGAAAGCGCGCCGGATATGTAATATCCCTATCGCCGCGTATAATGTCAGCGGAGAATTCGCCATGGTCAAAGCCGCGGCAAGGATGGGTTGGCTGGACGAGAAACGCACGGTCATGGAGATACTCACGGGTATCAAGCGGGCCGGCGCCGGCATTATTATAACGTATCACGCCATGGAAGCGGCCAGGATATTGCTGGCGAAAGAGAAATAGATGATAATTTCCTGGAATACGACAAAGGTTTGCAATCTTAAGTGCGAGCATTGTTACCGGGACGCGGGGGACAAGGATCCCCGGGAGCTTTCTACCGGGGAAGGCAAAGCGTTATTGGAAGAGATCGCCAAAGCCGGATTTAAGATCATTATCCTGAGCGGCGGGGAACCCCTGATGCGCAAAGATATATTCGACCTGATATCCCACGCGAGATCCGTGGGCCTGCGGCCGGTCTTAGGATCGAACGGGACCCTTTTTACCCATGAGATCATCAGGCGGCTGAAGGCCGCCGGGATCACGCGGGCCGGCATCAGCCTGGACAGCACAGACGCGAAGATACACGACGCGTTCAGGAAACATGACGGCGCCTGGGAGGCAACGGTCAAAGCTATGCGCATGTGCAAGGAAGAGGGCCTTGATTTCCAGGTGCATACGACGGTGACAAAACGGAATTCAGGCGAGATCATGGATATCACTGATTTTGTCACGGACCTGGGCGCCAAGGCGCATCATATCTTTTTTCTTGTGCCCACGGGCCGGGGCAAAGACATCCACAGCGTGTTTGTCAACGCGCGCGAGATCAGGCAGGTCCTCGAGCGGATCCTGGAAAAACAAAAAAACACCGGTATTGAATTAAAACCGGTTTGCGCGCCCCAGTTCGTCCCGTTGGCAAAAAAAATGGGGCTTGACCTGCGGTTCGCGCGCGGGTGTCTGGCGGGTACGGGATATTGCTGTATCCTGCCGAACGGCGATGTTCATCCCTGTCCGTACCTGCCGTTGCTCGTGGGTAACGTCCGCCAGCAGGCTTTCAGTTCGATCTGGGCGAACAGCGGCGTTTTCGGTAAACTACGGACCCTCGAGTATTCCGGCGCGTGCGGCGTCTGCGGCAATAAACAATCCTGCGGCGGCTGCCGGGCGCGCGCTTATTACGCTTCGAGCGATTACATGGCAGAAGACCCGGATTGCGCTTTGTGTGTCCCGACCGTCAAACATGCTCAATAAAAAAGATAAAAACCTTCTGGTACAGCTTCAAGATCAGTTCCCTTTCGACCCGCGGCCATACGCGGTTATAGCGCGGCGTCTGGGGCTTACCCCCGCTTTTGTCAAAAAAAGAGTCGCGTTTTTCCGCCAAAAAGGGATTATCCGGTATATCGGCGCCGTTCTCGACACAAAACGCATAGGCTTGAAATCGAGCCTCGTGGCTTTAGCTGTTCCGGTTTCCCGTATTAAGGAAGTGAGCGGGATCATAAACAGCTATTCCGAGGTAACGCATAATTATCTGCGCGACGATAAATATAATATGTGGTTCACGGTCAGCGCCCGGACGGAAAAGAAGCGCGCGGCGTTGATCCGCGAGATCCGCGAAAAAACCGAGATCCCGGAATGCCTGGATCTGTCCACAGTCAGGGTATTTAAGATCGACGCGCGTTTCGCGCTCGGACGGAACGCGCCGCCTTTCAGCGCGAACGCGCCGCGCGGGACAGGTAAAGAGCGCCGCGCCGTCAGCCCGCGTATTAACCGGAGAGTCCTTGCGGCGCTTCCTTCTCTCGCGGTGCCTTTGGATGACAGCGACCGCCCGTTACAGGCGATCTCCCGGAGATTGGGTTGCACCGAGAGGTCGGTCGCGCTGCTTTTAGAGGCGGGTGTGGATAAAAAGCTCATCCGGCGGTTCGGGGCCGTACTCGATCATTATAAGATAGGGCTTAAAACAAA
>JBAYMQ010000184.1:0-3155 GCA_041663465.1 Candidatus Omnitrophota bacterium
ACGCGGTGACCAAATATCTGCCCTCTCCTCTTGATCTGCCTCCCGTGGAGGGTAAAGATCCGGAAGATGAGGCGAAAGTATATGAGCGTAAACCCGACGCGCATGATCCTTTGTCCGCGCTGGCGTTCAAGATCCAGTCCGATCCGCATATGGGAAAGCTTGTGTATATGCGCGTTTATTCTGGCGTGCTGCGTTCATCCAGTTATGTGTTCAATTCCACAAAAAATAAGAAAGAGCGTGTCGGACGTATATTCCAAATGCATGCGAATCACCGTGAGGCGAAAGAAGCCGGGTATGCCGGAGATATTGTTGCGGTTATCGGGCTTTCCGATACCACAACAGGAGACACGCTGTGCAGCATGGAGCATCCGGTTCTGCTTGAATCTATCCAATTCCCCGTTCCCGTGGTTTCATTATCAATTACGGCCAAGAGCCGCGCGGAACAGGATAAATTAGGCAAGGGCCTGGCGCGCCTGTCGGAAGAAGACCCGACGTTCAGCGTTCAGACCAATGTCGAGACCCAGGAAGTTATCTTGAGCGGCATGGGCGAATTGCATCTGGAGATCATTGTCGACCGGCTCAAGAATGAGTTTAATGTCGATGCGATCGTGGGCAAGCCGAAAGTCGCTTTCCGCGAAACTATCAGGCAGTCGGGCACTGAAGAGTATAAGCATGTTAAGCAGTCCGGAGGCCGCGGCCAATACGGTCATGTCGTTTTCGAATTATCCCCGGCTCCCGGCAAGGGCATGGAGTTCATCGATAGCATTAAGGGCGGCGCGATCCCGAAATCATTTATTCCGGCGGTCCAGAAAGGCGTTGTCGAGATCATGCGCAGGGGTGTCTACGCCGGATTCCCGTGCGTTGACGTGCAGGTGAATCTCGTTGACGGATCCTACCACGATGTAGATTCATCGGAGTTGGCGTTCAAACTCGCGGCCATAGGATGTTTTAAAGCGGGTTTTATGAAATGCGATCCCGTGCTTCTTGAGCCGTGCATGTCGCTTGTGGTGACCACTCCGGAAGAACATGTTAACGCGATCATCGGCAATATATGTTCCCGCCGCGGCAAGGTATTGGGTATGGAAACAAAAGGGAATCATAAGACCGTTTCCGCTGAAGTCCCGTTATCCGAGATGTTCGGGTATACCTCCGCGTTCCGTTCGATTTCGAGCGGCCGCGCCAACGCGTCCATGGAATTCCTGAAATACGTGGAAGTCCCTGCCGAGATAGCCAGGAAAGTCATAGAAGAAAAACAGAAGGCGCAAGCAGTTTAACGAATATAACACCGTTAGATACAGGGGGCGCGCCCGTAAGGGTTTGCGCTCTTTTTGTTTTTGTGCTACTATAGGTTTTCTATGGAAAATAAACCAGCAATACCGTCAGAAGCGCGGGGTTTTTGGATGGTTTTCAGGGCTTTGCGCTCCCGGAACTTCCGCTTATTTTACGCCGGACAGAATATTTCTCTTATCGGCACGTGGATGCAGAATATCGCCATCGGTTGGATGGTATACCGCATGACCAATTCCGCCGCGATGTTAGGCGTCGTAGGTTTTACCAGCCAGGTCCCGTCGTTGGTCATTACGCCATTTGCGGGGGTGCTCGCCGACCGGTGGGATAAATACAGGGTGATAGTTATCTGCCAGGTGCTGGCTATGATCCAGGCTTTTGCGATCGCGTTTTTGACGTTATCCGGCAGGATCGCGGTTTGGCATATAGCCGTTTTGAGCATGACGCTGGGCGTTATCAGCGCTTTTGAAATTCCGGCGAGGCACGCGTTTGTCGTTCAGATGGTGGATCGCAAGGAGGATCTTGGCAACGCGATCGCGCTGAATTCGATGATGTTCAACGCGGCCCGGCTGATCGGGCCAACTATCGCAGGATTCTTGATCGCACTTTGGGGGGAGGGGGTTTGTTTTATGGTGAACGCGGTCAGCTATATCGCCGTTATATGGGGCCTTGCGTTAATGCGTTTGCCTCCTCACGCTCGTCCGGGTTACGCGGCCAGGCCTTTACAGGCGTTGAAAGAAGGCGTCAAATACACATTCGGCTCGGCCCCGCGGCGTTCAATTCTGCTTTTGGTGGGATTGATGTCTCTTATCGCCATGTCGCAATCTGTCCTTATGCCGGTTTTCGCGCGGGATATCCTGGGAGGAGGAGCGCATACTCTGGGGTTTCTGGCCGGAGCGATCGGTCTGGGCGCGCTGGTGGGGGCGGGATATCTGGCAACATGGAAGAATCCGGTGCGCATGTTGAATATTATTCCTTTCGCCGTAGGTATATTCGGCGCCGCCCTGATATTGTTTTCTTTTTCCAGACAGCTCTGGATTTCGATCGCGCTGTTGCTTTTTGTGGGGATCGGGTTCATGGGCCATATGGTTGTAAGCAACACGGTGCTTCAATCGATCACCGAGGACAGCAAGCGCGGCAGGGTCATGTCTTTTTATTCCATGGCATTTATGGGTATGGCGACATTCGGCACGCTTCTGGGGGGTGGCATAGCCAGCCGGATCGGGGCGCCGCATACGGTGCTCGGAGGGGGGATCCTGTGTCTTTGCGCGGCTGTGATTTTTAGCCGGCAGTTGCCGGAATTGAAGAAACACGTCCGCGTCATTCGACAATTGCTTGACAGCCCGTTGGGGATATGATATAGAGGTATTAAACCAAAAACAAGGAGGTGCGCGATGGGAGCATGGGATCAGATCCAGTCCGTACTAGTAGAGCCCACCAAGACCGTCATAGTTCAGATACAGCAGTTCCTGGCGAATATTGTCACGGTTCTTTTTATACTCCTGGCAGGATGGTTGATATCAAGGCTTGTCAAATTCATAGTTACCAGAGTTTGCAGGTTCCTGAAATTCGATGAATTCGCGGATCGTATTGAATTGAGCCGGCTTTTCAAAAAAGGCGGCATCCCGTTCAGGTTGTCCGAGTTCAGCGGGCAAATATTTTACTGGCTGGGTATTCTGATAACGCTGGTGGTGGCGGTGAACGCCATAGGAGTCGCCATAGCGTCGGATCTCTTGAACCGTCTCGTGATGTACGTGCCTAATATTATCGCGGCCATTTTTATCCTGATCCTGGGCATGTTTATCGCGACTGTGCTGCGTAACATAGTAAAAACGGCTGCGACGAACGCGGGCCTGTCTCAGGGGCAC
>JBAYMQ010000185.1:0-3143 GCA_041663465.1 Candidatus Omnitrophota bacterium
TCCTCATTGGTCGGGATGACATACACCTTGATACGCGAAGCGTCGGTGCTGATCAGCCTATCGGAGCGCTGCGCCGCGTCGTTGCGACCGGGATCGATCTCGATACCGAGCGGTTGCAGCCCTTTCAAAGATTCACGCCTGACCATCGCGTTGTTCTCCCCGATCCCTCCGGTAAAAATAATAGCGTCGGTCGAACCCAGGACCGCCAGATAAGAACCTACATATTTCCTGATCCGGTAACAAAAAATATCTATCGCGAGGCGCGCCCTCAGGTCTCCGCGGGTCTGCGCTTCCACCAGATTGCGCATATCATTGCTGATCTCCGAGATCCCCAAAAGGCCGCTTTTTTTATTTAAAAGGTTGTTCAATTCTCCGGACGAGTAACCTTTTTCGCTGAGATAAAAGATGATCGCCGGATCGATATCTCCGCACCGGGTCCCCATCACCAGGCCTTCGAGAGGGGTAAAACCCATACTGGTATCCACGGACATGCCCTTTTCAACAGCCGTAATACTGCAACCGTTGCCCAGATGGCAGGTAATAAGATTCAGCTTATCCGAGCCGGTATTCAGGACCCCGGCAAGGCGCTGGGTAACATAAAGATGCGACGTCCCGTGAAAACCGTACCGCCTGATGCCGAATTTTTTATATAAGCCGTAGGGCAAAGCGTACAGATACGCGTGAGGCGGCAGGCTATGGTGGAACGCGGTATCGAAACAAGCAACCTGGATCGCTTTCGGCAGGCTCTTCTTACACGCCATAATACCCATAAGGTTAGGCGGATTATGCAAAGGCGCGAGGTCGGCGTATTTCTTGATCTTTTCAATCACATCGTGCGTGACAAGCACCGACGCGGTGAACTCTTCCCCTCCATGCACCACGCGATGGCCTATGCCGGATATTTCATCCACCGACGAGAGAACTCCATGCCGGGGATCGGTCAGCATCCCGATGATAAAATCTACGCCCTGCTCGTGGTCGGAGATCTGTTTTTTAAGTTCCAGGTCCCCTTTAGAGCTTTTCTGGCTGAACAGCGAAACTTCTTCCCCGATCTTTTCCAAAAGCCCGCGGGCAATAACCTCGCCTTGCGGCATCTCGAACAACTGGTATTTGATGGAGGAACTTCCCGAATTTAAAACTAATATTTTCATTATGTTATTTTATCACGGCAGGGGGATACGTCAAGAGGTTGCTTCGCCACTTCGTGGCTCGCAATGACAGGCCACAGTGGCTCGCAATGACAGGCCGCAGTGGCTCGCAATAACACGCAATGCGAATTCGCGATGGCAGGCTATGCGGTGGATTTTTTCTTGAGGATCTTGATGAAAAGCGCCGCGATCTCGGGATCGAACTGTTTACCCGCATTGATCTTTATTTCACGGATCGATTCACGCAGCGACATTTTCTGCTTGTAGGGACGCTCGGAGGTCATGGCGTCATATGAATCCGCGCACGCCAGGATCCTGGCCATAAGCGGTATCTTGCCGGCCTTTAAACCGTCGGGGTATCCGGTGCCGTCATAACGTTCATGATGATGGCGCACTATCGGGATAACCTGCTTCAAAAATTCCAAAGGCCCGATGATCTGCGCGCCTTTGACCGGATGCAGCTCGATCATGTGGCGCTCCACTTTATTGAGCTTACCCGGCTTGTTCAAAATAAAATCCGGGATGCTGATCTTTCCGATATCGTGGATCTCGGACGCGTAGCGCAGCGTATTCATATCTTCCGGGGATAATCCCATAGCGGAGCCTATCATTATCGCGTATTGGGTTACCCGCTCCGTATGCCCCTGCGTATACGGATCCCTGGTCTCGAGCGTGAGAACAAGCGTGCTGATCGTATTAAAATAAGTAAGATGCATCTGGCGGTGATGTTCCGCTTCCCGCAGTATCGCAGCGACATATGAAGCGAAAACCCGCATAAGATTTGTTTCTTTTGACGTGAACGTCCGGGGCCGGCGGCAATACGTAGCTATAACTCCGAGAGACTTGCCCTGGAACAGGATCGGGACGCAAAGGATGGAACGCGCGCCTTCCTTACGGATGATCTTAACCAGCTTCATCTTTTTGATCAACGGGTCTTTATCGATATCGGCGACCGAAATAGCTTTCTTTACCTTAAACGCCCTGCCGCTGACAGCCTCGCCTATTTTAATATCAGGCAGCTCGCGGATCATATTCGAGCCGGTAAAATAGCTGGATACCACGCTAAGCGCGTCCTTATCGCTGTCGAATAAACGCAGCACGACTATGTCCGTATCCAGAAGCCCGTGCGCGACGCGCGTGACCATGTCATACATCTGTCCACAGGAGATAACGGATATCAGGCTGGAATTTATCTTGAAGATATGGCGGAGTTCTTCCTCGCGGCTCGAGAGCTCGTGCTGTATGGAATTACGGCTCCGGAGGGTACGGTCGAGCTTCAGGGCAAGATCCGTAAACCTCTTCCAAAGCCTGCGATTCGTCTCTGAAAGTTTTTTATACCGTTTATTCAATTGCGCGCGAGCCTTCATATGATTTAGTATACCTCACAAATCATCTTAATACAACATTATCCCATACGATTTTCCGACAACCGCTTGATGCGCTTGAGCATATTCGGATGGGTGCTCAACAACTCCATGAACTTATCCGCGGCGCTCAGGCGTATAGTCTTGCGCCGGACCATGTCGAGCTCTGTCGTGTCGATCGTGCCGCTATTGTCTTTATCCAACTGTTTCAATTCCCGGATCTCCTGCCACGCGCGGGACGGATCGCTGGCGAAAAAAGCCTTGATCCCTTCGACCTGCCGCAGTTCTTCCTTATCCATGCGCGCGGCGCCGTAAACGAGTTTATACAACGCTGACGCGAGGCTCGCGGGGCTGTTACCTAACGCGATCGACCCCCGGTCGGCGAAATACTCCCTGATCCTTGACGCGTAGAGCACCAGCAAATTCGTAATAAAATAAAAAATGAACGCCGCGATACCGATCAGCACCGTGTTGGATCCGCGATCGCGCCTGTTGCCATAAAACAGGAAATTGAACGCCAACCTGTACATTATCATGGGAATAACGGACAGTATGGTGATGGTCAGGACATCCCGGTTCTTCAAATGGGACATCTCGTGGCCGATCACCGCGCGCAGTTCCGGCTCATCCA
>JBAYMQ010000186.1:0-3142 GCA_041663465.1 Candidatus Omnitrophota bacterium
AGCCAAAACAAAAGGCGGGATCATTGTGCCTGATTCAGCGAAAGAGAAGCCGCAGGAAGGGCTTATCGTCGCGGTAGGAAAAGGCAAAGTTCTCGATAACGGCACGATCGCAGCGCTCGAAGTCAAAGTCGGGGATAAGATTTTATACGGAAAATATTCCGGGAACGAGATCACGACCAAAGAGGGTGAAGAAATACTGATCATGCGGGAAGATGATATACTAGCAATCGTAAAATAAACAGGAGGAGAAATGGCTAAACAGTTAATGTTTCAGGATGAAGGCCGCAGAAAGATCCTGAGCGGCGTAGAGCAGCTCGCCAGGGCTGTAAAGGTAACACTCGGCCCAAAGGGCCGCAATGTCGTAATCGACAAAAAATTCGGTTCACCCACCATCACCAAGGACGGCGTGACAGTGGCCAAGGAAATTGAACTGGAAGATGCTTTTGAGAATATGGGCGCGGCAATGGTGAAAGAAGTGGCGGAGAAGACATCCGATATCGCCGGCGACGGCACCACCACCGCAACCGTTCTCGCGGAAGCCATATATCGCGAAGGATTAAAGAACGTAACCGCCGGATCGAATCCGATGGAATTAAAACGCGGCATAGAGAAAGCGGTCGCTAAGGTAGTTGATGAGCTTCAAAAGCTTTCAAAACCCATTAAGGATAAAAAAGAGATCGCCCAGGTAGCGACTATAGCCGCCAACGGCGATACCATTATCGGGGACTTGATCGCTGACGCTATGGAAAAAGTGGGAAAAGACGGCGTTATTACCGTAGAAGAGGCGAAATCGACGGCTACGACACTTGAAGTCGTGGAAGGTATGCAGTTCGATCAGGGTTATCTTTCCCCGTATTTCGTCACGGACGCTGAACGGATGGAAGTGGTTTTGGATGATCCATATATCCTGATCCACGAGAAAAAGATCTCGAACCTGAAGGATCTTCTGCCGCTTTTGGAGAAAGTCGCCCGTTCGAGCAAGCCGCTCATCATCATCGCCGAAGAGGTCGAGGGTGAAGCGCTCGCGACTCTCGTCGTGAACAAGATCCGCGGCACACTGGCAATCTGCGCAGTTAAAGCTCCGGGTTACGGCGATCGCCGAAAGGCAATGCTTGAGGACATCGCGATTTTAACCGGCGGAAAAGCTGTTACTGAAGAGCTCGGCATCAAGCTTGAGACTGTTGATATCGAGGATCTTGGCCGCGCTAAGCGCGTTAGGATCGACAAGGAAAATACCACGATCGTCGAAGGCGCCGGTAAGGACGCGGCGATAAAGGCGCGCGTGGCTCAGCTCAAGAAACAGATCGAAACATCGGATTCGGATTACGACAAGGAAAAACTGCAGGAACGCCTTGCGAAGCTTTCAGGCGGCGTAGCGGTTATCAATGTCGGAGCTGCGACCGAAACCGAAATGAAAGAGAAAAAAGCCCGTGTTGAGGACGCGCTTCACGCGACCCGCGCGGCAACACAAGAAGGTATAGTTCCGGGCGGCGGCGTGGCGTTCTTACGCACGATCCCCGCATTGGAAAAGATGAAACTGGAAGGCGATGAAAAGATAGGCGTTGACATCATCAAGCGCGCTATCGAGGAACCGCTCAGGCAGATCACGCAGAACGCCGGCCTGGAAGGTTCAGTTGTGGTGCATCGCATTAAAACCGAAAAAACTAATATCGGCTACGATGTGTCTCAGGATTCGTATGTTGATATGCTTGAAGCCGGTGTTATTGATCCGACCAAGGTAACCCGCAGCGCGTTGCAAAACGCGGCGAGTATCGCGGCGCTTCTTCTTACCACCGAAGCGATAATTTGCGACAAACCTGAAAAAGAAGACAAGATGCCCGCAATGCCGCCCGGAGGCGGTATGGGCGGCATGGGCGGCGGGATGTATTAATTCCCACCGGCATCGCAATCAGTACGAAATCCATGCTGATATAGATGGTTGAAATCTGGGCCAGGGCTTATTTTAAAGCTCTGGCCCAGATGGTTTTACGAATTTGAAAGCGCTTTCTTGACAACGGGATTTTATGTGTTATACTTTAACCACTTATATACTAATTATTAAATAAGGAAGAGCCGCTATGTCGTATTTTATTGAATTCCTTAAGCTTTTGAACTGGATAGATATCGCGATACTGATCGTCTTTCTTCGGATCCTTTTTATCAGCCTTAAGACAGGCATCGGGGCTGAAATATTTAAGGTACTCGGCGCTTTAACGGCCGCGTATTTGTCATTACATTATTACAGTTCAGTTTCGGGGTACGTTACAAACCGGTTTTCATTGGATGCGTCCGGAATCGCGACTATTGAATCCATGTCCTTTGTTCTTCTGGCGTGCGCCGGCTACGCGTTCTTTCTGGCGCTGCGGCTTTTGCTTAAACGTTTTATAAATATGGAGGTAGTCCCCGCGTTAAGCAGGTTCGGGGGATTGCTTTTAGGGATTTTTCGCGCTTTTTTGCTGGGAAGCCTCCTTTTGTATTTTTTCCTGACCACCGCAAATCCATACCTTGCTAAAAGCGTGCGAACTTCCTTTTCCGGTATGGAATTAGTAAATCTTGCCCCTTCGGCGTACAACTTTTTCTGGGACGCGGTAATGTCGAAACTCGCGCCCCGCGAAAAATTCAACAGCGCCGTTTTTGAGATCGAAAAAGTCAATACAAAAAAGAAAAAATAACGTATATGAAATTGTCCCGGTTTTTTGAGCTGGTGCGCCGATATGGTGTTGCAGCCGACCCGCGCGGTGGGAAAAAAAACATCGCGGGGTACGCCGATAGCGCGATCCTTAACGGTTCTATGGAGGCGGATGTCCGCAAGATCCTTGTCGGCATTGATATAGATACACCTGAACTTTTACTCGCGGACCGTATCCGCCGGCAGAGCGGGCTTGATCTGGTGCTGGCGCATCATCCTCAGGGAAAAGCGTTGGCGGGCCTGTATGGCGTAATGCAGCTGCAGGTGGATATTTTGCGCTCGGCCGGGATCCCCGAACAGGTAGCGCAGGGGTATCTTAACGACCGCAAACGGCAGGTTATGCGGCGGCTGTCGTCTGGAAATCATAACCGCGCGGTTGACGCGGCGCGTCTGTTAAATATACCGATGGTATGCGCGCATACGCCCGCGGATAATCACGTTTTTCAGTTCATC
>JBAYMQ010000187.1:0-3132 GCA_041663465.1 Candidatus Omnitrophota bacterium
ATATAAGAATTATATGTATTATAAACTGGGAAAGCCCGGAATGCCCGCGCAGATCGAGCAGAATATAAAGAAGAATCCTTTGATCAAAAAGGCCAGGTATATAATTTGAGCCCGGCCAAGGAGGGCGGCGTGAAAATTTTAATTCGTGTCATGATCGGTATCGCGATAGGTATCGTGATCCTGGGAGCGGCGCTGGTGCTGGCGCGGAACCAGATAATCAAGGCGGGCGCGGGCGCGACAATAAGAGCCATTTCCGGAGTTGACCTGAAGATCGGCACTCTCGATATAGGGTTGTTCAATTCAGAGGTTATGATCAAAGATCTCAAGCTGTTCAATCCGGCCGGTTTCCCTGAAAAGCTGATGATGGATATGCCTGAATTATATGTTAAATATGATCTGCCGTCTATCATGAAAGGCGTGATCCATTTGCCCGAATTAAGGGTCGATCTAAAGGAGTTCGTCGTAGTTAAAACGCCCGATGGCGCTATTAACGTCAATTCATTGCAGGCGCTGCAACCTAAAGGCGAGGGGAAACCTCCGCAGATACAGATAGATATGATGGAATTGAATATCGGCACGGTTGTGTATAAGGAATCCCGGGCGAACGCCGCGCCGCGGGTGACCGAGTTCAAGATAGATCTGCACGAGCGCTATCAGAATATTTCGGATCCCAATGTTCTGGTCGGACTGATCGTGAGCAAGGCATTGCGTAATACGGCTATCGCCGGGATCTCGGGCACGCTCAGGAATTCGGAGAGATTAGTGGGCGGCGCCGCGGGGTTGGTGATCCAGTCCGGTAAAAAAGTGACACAGGGCGCGTTGAAGGCCGCGGATACCGTTGTCGGAACAGCCACAAAGACGATATCCGGCACTCTGGATAAAATACTTGGTCAATAAAAAAGCGATCTGAAACGTTTCCATACAATGGGTTTTTTTATTAGATGGTGGGTTAATATCGTAGCGTTGCTGGCGGTGGTGCTTTTTGTGCCGGGTATTCATGTCGATAAATTCCAGACCGCGCTGTGGGCCGCGTTGTGCCTGGGGCTGGTAAACGCTTTTTTGCGCCCTCTGCTGATCGCGTTCACGCTCCCGCTTAATATCCTGTCGCTGGGTTTTTTCACTTTATTGATCAACGGTTTTCTTTTCTTTCTTGTGTCGAGGATCGTCCCGGGATTCATCGTTATGTCTTTCTGGAACGCGGTATGGGGCGCACTGGCGTTCAGTATCTTTAGTTTTATTTTAAACCTGCTGGTTAAACCGTCCGGGAAAATAGATCATCCGCGCCGCAACAGGGGAGATGCGGGCAATACCCGGCGGGATAATGTTATAGATGTCGAAGGGAAAGTCGAGCGTTAAATATCCCCTTGACCGGACGTTGGTTGTGTATAAAATATATCGTGATTGGCCTCGCCCCTTATGGGCCCGGCATTCCCTCGGCATGCGCCTTCGGTCGCTTCGCCTTCGAGGGGTTCTCAAGGACATAATTATGGAGGAATTAAATGTATAAAGTCGTTTTGCTGCGTCACGGGGAAAGCGCCTGGAATAAAGAAAACCGGTTCACCGGTTGGACCGACGTCGACCTGTCTGATAAAGGCAGGGAAGAGGCGAAGAAGGCCGGGATCGTCCTGAAAAAGGAAGGTTTTGTTTTCGATATCGCCTATACCTCGGTGCTCAAACGCGCGATCCGCACGCTGTGGACCGCGCTCGACGAGATGGATCTGATGTGGATCCCGGTTCAGAACACCTGGCGGTTGAACGAGCGTCATTACGGCGCGTTACAGGGGCTGAACAAATCCGAGACCGCCGCCAAATACGGCGAGGAGCAGGTTTTGATCTGGCGCCGCAGCTATGATATCCCGCCGATGGCGTTGACCAAAGAGGACGATCGTTTCCCAGGCCGTGACCCGCGGTATAATGGCCTCGCGGATAAAGATCTTCCTTTGACCGAATGCCTGAAGGATACGGTCGCCCGGTTCCTGCCGTACTGGCATGAAACGATAGCTCCCGCGATAAAATCCGGGAAACGCGTGATCATCGCGGCGCACGGAAACAGCCTGCGCGCTCTCGTGAAATATCTGGATAACGTATCCGAGGCGGATATCGTAAAATTGAATATTCCTACGGGTTTGCCGCTGGTATATGAACTCGATAAGGATCTGAAACCTATCAAGAGTTATTATCTGGGCGATCCTGAAGAAGTCAAAAAAGCCATGGAAGCGGTGGCTAATCAGGGTAAGGCGAAGAAATGAACAGCTATACGACCAAGCGCATGGAATCCATGGAATATAAAATAAAAGAGACCTCCGATAATCCCGTTCGCCAGCATGTGCTGCAGACCGCGAAAGATTTTAAGAGCTCCTGGATAGAATTAGGGCGCGCTTTGTATTCCGTGCACAGGGATAAATTGTATAAGGAGTGGGGGTTCGCGACGTTTGAGGCGTATACGTCCAAGGAGATCGGCATCCGTAACCAGACCGCGATGAAGCTTTTGCGGTCGTATTCTTTTCTTGAAAAAGAAGAACCCGGATATTTGAAAGAGGAGAGCGACGGAGCCGCGGATCCGGCCGCGATGCCCTCGTATGAGTCTGTCAATGCGCTGCGCCTGGCGAAGAACAATAAGAATATAGACAACGACGATTACGAGAATCTGAAAAAAGGCGTGTTCCAGGAAGGCAAAGACGCGCTTGAGGTGAAAAAGGACCTGACCTGTTTGATCCGGGAGCGCAAAGAACTTGAACCTGAAGAGGCGCGCGCGGAAAAGCGGGCAGTGGTCATCCGGAGATTTTTGAGTACTCTTAAGTCCCTGAAAATGGAGCTTGAAACCACCAAGATGCTGCCGGCGTCGTTGACCAAAGACGTGGACGCGTTGATAAAACGGGTCCAGGAGGAGATGGATTAGTGAGGGCACTGAAGAAATTTTTTTTTACCGGGTTGGTGCTGGTTGTGCCGGTTTCCCTGACCCTGTATTTGCTGGCGGCGTTATTCTTTTTCATAGATAATATCCTCGGTAAGTTCCTGAACGTGTATTTTCAGGATAAGTGGGGATTTTACATCCCGGGTATAGGTTTTGTCCTGTTTTTCCTTGTGCTTATACTGGTAGGCATGCTGGCGTCGAAATTCATCGGCCGGAAG
>JBAYMQ010000188.1:0-3125 GCA_041663465.1 Candidatus Omnitrophota bacterium
GAAGCGCAGACGTTTGCTCTCCCATAGGAGCACCACCTATCAAACATGCTGTTTTCATACCAAAGGGAATAGCTATACCGCGGATTGCCTCTTCTATCTGAAGAGCAAGTTCACGCGTAGGAGCCAAAACCAGTCCAACTCCGGGTTTTTGCGCCAGCTGCTGGATCATAGGAATGGCGAACGAATGGGTCTTGCCTGTTCCGGTCTGAGCGATACCGATAACATCCTTACCTTGAAGGGCCGGCGGGATCGCTTTTTGCTGGATAGGCGTAGGCACTTTAAATTTCATGCGCTCAAGTGTCTCTAATATTTTCGGCGCTATGCCTAAGCCAAAGAAACTGAGCGGCTCCGGCGTTACTGTTTGTGGATGTACTGAATTGGTCAACATACTCCTCCTTATTGGCTGGCGCTAAAATGGTATTGCGCCACCATTGCCTTGCGGCTTATGGCTGGCGCTAATACGGTATTGCGCCACCATTGCCTTGCGGCTTATGGCTGGCGCTGATGCAGTGTTGCGCCACCGTCCGCCTCTGGCGTAAAATGAAAAAACCGTAAAAGTTAGCTATCTATCCTTTACGGTTTTATGATTACTAATCTTATTCTCTGCACTGGATAAGAGTATAACACGCATTCTGCGTTTGTCAACCAATATTAATGCTCGTGACACCCGCAGGCTTTTTCATCGGATAACATATTGCCGTAAAATACGGCGGATCCAGAACACAAATACTCCCGCGACACTAAGATACGCCAGGAGGATCAATCCAAAAGGCGATAAAAACGCGCAATACGCGGGTTTGTTGAAAAAACGCGCCTTGATGCCGGGAAGAATAAAAGCCGTCTTTAAGGTTTCTAACGGCGAAAACGGCTCTCTAACGCCCACCGAGAGAGAATACTTTCCAAGATTCCCTTTGTTGTATACCTTTATATAATACGTTCCCTGCCGGAGACGCCAGTCAAGATCAGGGCCCTTGAGATAACGATCACGGGCCAGGGGATCGAAAAAACGCTCCCATATGTAGCCTTTGCCTTTAAGCCTCAAGAGCGCTTTATTATCCGCGATAACATCCACAGTCATATCAAGCCTGGAAATTTTTCTATCAGGCACCATGATATTAAGGTAAAGCTGGTAGTGCCGCCGGCTATCAATACGATAATAATCCGCGTCACCGGTCAACTGTCCATAGTAAATCTTTGAAACTTCGGGATTTATGATAACCACCGGGTTGGAGAACGGATGTTTCGCCGAGAATACGGCCCGCGGCTGGTACGCGTACGCGCTATTTGAGACCAAAGCCATAAATAGCAAAAAAAACAACCCCTTGATCCAAGAGTTGCCCTCACATTTCAGGATACGCTTCATCACGCCTCTCCTTGTAACGCCGGGCTCTATTGTACCCCATAGGCGATGATTATCAACAAAAAAAACGGCCCGGCATATTTCTATACCGGGCCGCGTCTCTTTTAGGTTTATAGCTTTACGACTTTCGAAGCTTGTTCACCTTTAGGACCCTGAGTTATTTCTAACTCAACTTCCTGTCCTTCGGTAAGCGATTTATATCCCTCACCCTGAATTACTGAATGATGCACAAACACATCATTACCAGACTCAGGAGTAATAAATCCATAACCTTTTTCGTTCGAGAACCACTTCACTTTTCCCTTTACCATTGTACGTTACCTCCTTCTTCTTGAATTTTAGCGAATAAAGGTGTCAATAAAAAAACCGAAAGGCTAGACATCTTGACCTTTCGGCTACTGACTTCTAATCTTTATTCGCTACTTCGATAAGTATACCATTGATCCATTCTTTGTCAATCATTATCTTTTTTATTTTTTTTATCATTCATGGCCGTCATTACGGACTCAAGCTGCGATCCGGGATATGCCTGAGACACCTCATCAACCAGCGCCTGCGCGTCGTCGTTCTTTCCGGAACGCGCGTACGCGATATATAAAGGCACGCAGATCTCCCACGCGATATTTTCATCACCTGTCAGCGCGAGTTCATCCTTAAGTTTTACGTATCCGGCAATGGCATTGCGGTAATCCCGCGTCTGACCCGCCTTCAACGCCCGCATGTATTCGACAATATGGCTGTACGGGATATAAAATGCCCCCCCGACCGCCTGATCCCCGAGTTCCCTCCTCAATATCGAATACGTCGACTCTTCTATCTTCCCGTCCGGATACGCGCGGGCCATGCTATCCATAAGCGATATCATCCGATCAGCGTCGGCCATATCCCGGGGAGGCACCATTAAAGCGCCCATAAATTCTATCAAGCTGTAAACGAATCTCGAATCGTCGGCGTAAACGCTCCCCGGACGGTCATCCGCGAATTTCTGGAACTCCTGGCGCGCCTCATTCAAACGCTGTATCTGCTCTTCACTTGCCTCAAGGCCGCCGGCCCGGAGTAACTGTGTAAGGGCGGCCTCATAAACCTGGCTGTCGTCATCGGCGCTCCACGCCGAGGGCGCGCATAAAAGGAAGATGATCATCGCGACCCCGAAGATCCTCATCGTGACATTGAAAGCATTAAAATCCCATCCTGCTGCGCGCGATATGCATGCCGACGCCCAAAGCGATCTGAATGGCCGCGTAAACGCGCAGATATTTCAACGGCACTTTTCCCACCCAGCTATTCACGTTATTCGCCGCCGTTTTCTGAAAGAACAAGAAACCTTTTAACAGGAACGCGCTCCCTGCTATAAAGATAACAAAAGCTAAAAGTCCGGACATCTTGCTCATAACGGAAACCAGCAAAGCTCCAAGAAATAACGCCAGCGCCAGGACATAGCCCTTGATAATGCTTAACCCTTTACCCGCCATGCTCCTGCGCGCGGATTCAGGCTTCCAAAGCATAAGCAGACCCGTGATGACAAGAAACCACGAAAGGATAATAATAAATATCTGCGTTTGTCCGAATACCTTGTTAAACAGCCATTGTATAGCGGCCATTGACAGACTCCTTTAATTTAACGCGTCTTTGCAGGACCAGATGGAATCGGAAGACTATTCAAGCGAAAAAACACCGGAAAACTGGTGTATCCGTTCATCAAAAACAATATCGCGCCGCGTCACGGGCCTTTTAAGCGTGATACCCTGAAGCCGGGTGCATCTGC
>JBAYMQ010000189.1:0-3105 GCA_041663465.1 Candidatus Omnitrophota bacterium
ATAAAAAAGCCGTTATCGAAGCCATCGACGCTCATTTATTCGCGAACCTGACCTCGAAGCTTGATCCTGAGGAGCATATCATTTGCGTTACTTCAGACCTGTGCACGGTCTGCGAGATGAAGGCGCATTCCGCGTTGCCGGTGCCTTTGTTGATCTCGGGCGGCGCTATAAAGCCTGACGGGTCAATGTCTTTTTCAGAAAAGACCGCCAAACTGGGCTCTTTGGGCGAAGTCCGCGCCAGGGATATCCTGCCTTTACTTGTCAAGTACGCCTCCGAGTAGTATAATACCCCCATTATGCATAGCTATGATGTTATCGTTATCGGCGCCGGACATGCCGGCATAGAAGCCGCGTTGGCCTCAAGCCGCATGGGCTGCGATACCCTGATGGTGAACTTGCGTTTTGATACCATCGGGCACATGTCCTGTAATCCCGCTATAGGCGGAGTCGGCAAGGGGCAGCTCGTCAAAGAGATCGACGCTTTGGGCGGAGAAATGGCGAAAGCCGCGGACGCCTGCGGGATACAATTCCGTATTTTGAACGCCTCGAAAGGCGCCGCTGTGCAGTCTTCGCGGGCTCAGATAGACCGCGGCCTGTATATTCAGTACATGACAAGCCGGGTCAAAGCGCAGAAGCATTTGTCCCTCAGGGCGGCCGAAGCGGTGAGCCTTTTAGTCGAAAACGGGGAATCCCGGGGGATCGTGATAAAAGGCGGGGAAGAGATCCCTGGAAAGTGCGTGGTGATCTGCCCGGGAACGTTCCTGGCGGGACTGATGCATGTCGGCTTGCGGTCGCAGGCCGGAGGCAGACAGGGAGAGCAGGCGTGCGTATCTTTGGCGGACGATCTCAAGGATAAAGGTTTTCATCTGCTGCGTTTTAAAACAGGCACATGCCCGCGTCTCGATAAAAAAACCATCGATTACAAGGATCTCATCGTCCAGGAAGGCGATCATCCCCCTAAACCGTTTTCTTTTTCCACGCGCCGTTTGAAACAGCGCCAGGTACCGTGTTATATCACGTATACGAATAAGACTACGCATCAGATCATACTCGATAATCTGGACAAATCCCCTTTATATACGGGAAAGATAAAGTCGACGGGCGTGCGGTATTGTCCGTCCATAGAAGACAAGATCGTGCGCTTCGCCGATAAAGAGCGCCATCAGGTTTTTCTGGAGCCGGAAGGGTATGATACGGACCAGGTATATCCCAACGGAATATCCACAAGTCTTCCCGAGGAGGCGCAGGAACAGATCATCCATTCCATAAAGGGCCTCGAAGAGGCGAAAGTGCTCCGTTTTGGTTACGGGATAGAGCATACGGTCATAGAGCCCACGCAGCTTTTCCCGACGCTCGAAACAAAGCGGGTCAAAAATCTTTTTACCGCGGGCCAGATCAACGGCACCACAGGTTATGAAGAAGCCGCGGCGCAGGGGCTGGTGGCGGGGATCAACGCCGCGCTGCGCGCCCAAAAGAGAGAGTCTCTGATCCTGGATCGCGCGAGCGGTTATATCGGGGTTTTGATCGACGACCTGACCACCAAAGGCACAAATGAGCCGTATCGCATGTTCACCTCGAGGGTCGAGTACAGGCTGATCTTGCGGGAAGACAACGCGGATACGAGGTTGGCTGAATCCGGATATCGCGCCGGGTTGCTTACGAAAGCGCGGTTCGCGCGAGTACAGAAAAAGTCCGATAGTATAAAAAAATCCATAGCGTTTTTTCATAAAGGCAATATTAAGATAAGCCCGGAGGTTTCGGCGCGTTTGTCTCTTTTGAAGAGCGCGGCTTTAAAAAAGAAAACCACGCTGGCGGATTTGCTTAAACGGCCTGAGATTTCATACGCCGGCCTGGAGGGTATCACGGGCATTCCTTTGGATCTGCCGGAAGATGTAGCCCGGCAGGTGGAAATTGAGATAAAATACGCCGGTTTTATTCAGCGTCAGTTTACGGAGGTTGAACGGTTCCAGCATGTGGAAAAGATCAAACTGCCGCTTGATCTTGATTACTCGTCTATCCAGAGTATTTCCAGGGAGATCAGGGAGAAGCTGCAGGCATTCAAGCCTGTGAACCTGGGCCAGGCATCGCGTATCTCAGGGGTAACTCCCGCGGCAATATCGATACTTATGGTATATTTAAGGAAGATCAATGGACAAAAACGCGAATTATAGATCGTTGCGCGGTCTTTCTAAAGACCTTGGGCTTGATTTCTTCGGAGTGGCTGATATCTCCGGGGTCAAATCCGGTTTCAATTTATCAAAAGACACCATAGCCAAGACTACGCGCGCAATAGTTATCGGCACGCGCCTTTCAGCGGCGGTCCTGGACGAGATCCATCAGGAGCCGACCAGGCTGTATTCCCATCATTATAAAACGGCAAACACTTTCCTTGATCTGTGCGCGTTCAGGATTGCTAATGTGATACAGGACAAAGGCTTTTATTCGCTGCCGATCCCCGCGTCTCAATTGCTCGATTGGAAAAAGCAGACGGCGCATTTGTCGCATAAACATCTGGGCGTATTGGCCGGCCTGGGCTGGATCGGCAGGAATAATCTTCTTGTTAATCCCGTAGCGGGCGCGCAATTGAGGTTGGCGACTATTTTGACCGATATGCCTCTTACGGCGGATAAACCGGTGAAAGAAGGTTGTGGACAATGCCGCGCGTGTGTAGTACTATGTCCTGCGGGGGCTATTAAAGAGACTTTGCAAACATTTGATCATTACGCTTGTTTTGAAAAACTCAAAGGATTCGAGAAAAGCAATAAGGTTAATCAATATATTTGCGGCGTGTGTGTTAATGTTTGCCGTGGAAAAAAGGGCAAAAAATAGATGAATGTGCTTCTGATCGGGTTTACAGTTCTGATGAGCCTCGCGGTTGGCTGGTCCATAGGAGCCAATGACGCGGCTAATTCATTAGGCACGGCAGTAGGCTCTCGCGTCATTAATTTACGCCAGGGCATAATCCTGATCGCGATATTCGGCTTTTTGGGCGCATTTTTGCAGGGTTCGCATGTCACCGCGACTATAGGCAAAGGCATTATTCCGATGGATCAACTGGACAAACAGGCGGCTTTGTATGTCGCGTTGGTCGCCTGTTTTGCCGCG
>JBAYMQ010000190.1:0-3104 GCA_041663465.1 Candidatus Omnitrophota bacterium
ATGCTGGAGGTCGACAAAGGTCGCCACGATCAAACCGCAGGTAAAAATTACATACGAAACAAACCGCAGGCCCGCTCCAAAATATGTGAAAAAAAACAAAAAGACAAGCGCCGTCATCAATTCAACGATAAAATAACGCAGCGCGATCCTTTCCTTACAATACCGGCAACGGCCTGTCAAAACAATAAAGCTTATCAAAGGGATATTGAGATACCACGGAATGGGCTTGTTGCATTTTGGACAGTGAGACCCCGGCCAAACGACGGATTCTCCCAGCGGGAGCCTGTGAATACAGACATTAAGAAAACTACCCGCCAAAGACCCCAGAATAAATATAAAGATTAAAACCATGGTGTCGAGCATACGGGAATTGTATCATGAATCCCAGGCCCGCTCAAGAATTTAGTGCGGCCTTATCGAACTTTTTCTGGATATGCTGCCATACCGCCGCAACCCGGGCCGCGATATTCTTCGAATTAGCAGGATCTGTTTTCTCCGCCATGAACTGCCCGACGTGATACGCGACAACCCGGTCCGGGATCATATCCACAACCGCGCAGGATTTTTTCTTATCCAACGACTTCACGAACGCTATAGCCTGGCTGACCGTCATATCGGACCGAAGCCCGAGTTCTTTCTTCAACACAGGAGCGTCATCGACAATCCGAAGCACGCGGGGGTACAATTGATGGAATGAATTTGTGTCTAGCTGCTGAAGGCGTTTTACGGTATTATCCCTCAAAACCTTGAAATCAGCCGTTGTTATATACGTTTTGGCGAGAGTTTTGAAAGTGGAACTTACTAACCTGTCCTGAACGGTCTGGGCACAGGCGCGGTGGCTTGCCGGCCAGATCGCCGCGGCTGCAATTATAATCCCCACGCACAACCTTCGTATCCCGATCATAGTCCCAACGCTTTTCCCATGATCTGTTTCGGAGGCGTGCGCCCTGTCCATATCTTAAAAGACAAAATACCCTGATATAGCAACATCCCTAAACCGCTGGCGGTGCGGCAACCTTTTGCCGCGGCATCCTGCAAAAGCTTAGTGTTTTTGCGGGTATAGACCAGATCGTACACGATCAAACCCGGATGCAAATACCGGGTATCAACCAGGCTCGGAGCGCCCTCTTCCATCCCCACGGAGGTCGTATTGATAAGAAGATCCGCCTCTTCAATGCGCAGATCGGCGACATGAGACGCGGCGATAAGATCCGTGCAGACACCGTTCATATTCAAAATGTGCATCAGGTTGATGATCTTTGAACGGTCGCGGTTATATATGGCGATGCGCTGCGCGCCCGCTTTGCACAGATAAACGCATACCGACCGGCTTGCGCCGCCCGCGCCCAGGATCGCGATCTTCTTCCCCCGCGGATCGAACTTAAGATCAGTCTTTAAATGCTGCAAGAAACCTTCCCCGTCGGTATTATACCCGAGGAGTTTATTGCCGGACACCTTAATGGTATTAACCGCGCCGATCATGCGCGCCTCCGGTGTCGTGCGTTTGATATACGAAAGAACGGTCTGTTTATAGGGGATCGTAACATTCAGGCCTTCGATACCGCGCGCGTGAAGGGTAGCGAAGAAATTCTTTAATTTGGACGGTTCCACCTCAAAAATTTTATAGCGCGCGTTTATTTTCAGCGCCTTGAACGCGGCGTTATGCATCTTGGGGGATAAACTGTGCTTTGCGGGATAACCTAACACGCCGAATATTCTATGCGGTGACTTTTTTACCATTGGGGAGAGAGAATTGTCAAAAAGACTCGATCTTATTCAAGGCATTCAGATATGCCCTGATGGATGATTCAATAATATCTGTGGAAGCGCCACGAGCGGATACGACCTTGCCTTTTGCCTTAAGTTTAAGGATAACTTCTCCGAGCGCGTCTTTACCTTTTGTGACGGCTTCGATACGGTAATCCTGAAGTTCGCCCTTAATGCCGGTTATCTTATCGATCGCCTTGAAACAGGCGTCGACCGGACCGTCACCGGTGGATCTTGAACTCTCGATCTTATTCTTGAATTTAAGCGCAACCTCAGCGCTGGGCGTACGTTTTGAACCTGAATGGATCTCAAAACTATCAAGCAGCCAAAGAGCCTTAACTGGTTTAAATTCATCTTCAACTATCGAAATAAGATCATCGTCAAAAATGTTCTTTTTCTTGTCGGCAAGCGCCTTGAAGCGCTCGTTGATCGTTTCTATCTGCGAAGGCGAAAGGTCGGAAAAACCAAGTTCCTTCAGCCGCACCGCGAGCGCGTGGCGGCCCGAATGTTTCCCCAGGACTATACCTGAGCCGGTAAAGCCGACATCTTCAGGCATAATGATCTCATAAGTTGACCGCTCTTTCAACACGCCATCCTGATGGATGCCCGACTCATGGCGGAAAGCGTTATGCCCGACTATAGCTTTATTCGGGGCGACCACCATGCCGGTCAATTTACTTACCAGCCTGGACACTTTATATATCTGCGTCGTATCGATCTGTGTCGATATGCCGGGATACAGGTCTTTACGCGTGCGCACGCCCATCACGATCTCTTCCATGGACGCGTTACCGGCGCGTTCGCCGATACCGTTAACCGTGCACTCGACCTGCCGGGCGCCTTTACGCACGGCGGAAAGGGAATTCGCGACCGCAAGGCCGAGATCGTTATGACAATGCACCGAAATAATCGCTTTATCTATGTTGGGAACATTGTCTTTGATCTCCGAGATCAAAGACGCGTATTCGAACGGATCCGTATATCCAACCGTGTCGGGGATATTAACGGTAGTAGCGCCCGCGTTGATAACCGCCTCCACTATTTTGAACAGGAACAACCTCTCGGTCCGCGTGGCATCCTCAGGAGAGAATTCAATATCCTGGCAGAACTTTTTCGCGTACGCGACCGCGTCAACCGCCAGTTTCAAGATCTCATCTTCGGCTTTCTTGAGTTTGTACTGCATGTGGATCTTCGAGGTAGCCAGAAAAACATGAATACGCGGCCGCTTGGCCTGCTTTGTGGCTTCGTACGCCGCGTCAATATCGCCTTTGATCGAACGCGCGAGGCCGCAAATAACCGGCCCCTTTATCTGCCTGGAGATAGCCGCGACCGCGTCA
>JBAYMQ010000191.1:0-3097 GCA_041663465.1 Candidatus Omnitrophota bacterium
AAATACCTGTGTTTTCCTCTCGGTACCGGCCAGCCGATAACATGCACCAGATACGGGAATACCTGCGGCCGGACAAAACTGCCGTCAAGATCCCACAAAGCCACATGCAGGAACAGATATAATGACTGATGATCGCGATTCGTATCAGACGGATGAGAAACGAATATTTTCGTGGGTTTGAACGCCATCAGGATGGTTTTCATATCCCGTAATATGCTTTCTCCGGTAAACGGCGCGCCTACCGACATCGCATTCTGATATGAAACTTTCTGGACCCTCGGCAGCATACTGCGGAACGGGCGCTGGGTATCCCAGTATTTGGTCAGGATCTCCATGGTCCCGAAATCAGGATATCCCATATAATTGACGTCTTGTTCCCCCACTCCCAAAAAATTCATCGCGGCCATGGTTTCCTTGCCGCGAACCGCGCCCATATGAAGGAATTCGCTCTTGCGGAATGTCAAACGCTTTTCATATACTATGAAAGCGAATTCATTATTGTCGCCGTTGGTATAGCAGACGACTTTCACCTTTGCTCCGGAGCCAAGCGCCCGCTGGATCACGCCCGCGGTCGCTATACATTCGTCATCAGGATGCGGCGCCAGAACAAGCACCCGGTCATCTTTATTGAATTCAGGCAGCGCGGACTGCGCCCATGCGCGGGAAGAAAGAACACATAAATGAAAAACACACAGAAAAAAAACATACCGCGTTAACGCCGGGCTGTTACTACTATTCATATCGCGGACTCCGTGAAAGCGCTGTCAAAAATATATTTTTTTCACCTTGAAATCCAACCGAACATATGGCATGCTTTACATGCAAGACGAAGGTAGAAGTTAATCTTCAACAAGGAGGACGGTCGATAGCGAAAAGCTATTTAGGCCTATCACCTGCGAAAAGCCCCAAGTATTGACTCTTGGGGTTTTTTCGTTTATTTTACTATAACAGAGGCTTCCCCATCGAACGGATTTGTGCGCATAGCCAGTGAAAACAGATACGGATACTCTTTATGCAGGTGTTTCATATATCCGAGCCACTGCACGACAAGAATGCCGTAGGCGCGTTTTATATCACCCGCGAGATGATCCAGGTCCGAGGCCGGAAGACCGGTTACCGTAGGTCTGGCCGAAAGCTCATCAGCCAGATGGGATACGGCCCACAACAGGCTCGTAAAATCCTCATGTTCCAGAAGATTAGGATTTTCCAGCAATCCCAGAAAGAACTGGCGATGCAAGATCAGGAATCCCCGCAGCTCCGCCATATCGCCTTTCCGGGGATCGATCTCATAAGTATGCATTTTCAAAGCATCTATCGCGGTCTCGAAATCTTTCTGCCGCCAATTCTTGTCAAAAACCAGCTTTTGTTTCAACGACCCTGCGTTTATATCGTAAACCGCCAGAAACCTCAGTAACTGCATGCCCGACTCGCTGAAAAAAGCCCCGATCACCATATTCATTTTCTTGAGCATAACCCGTTTGTCATGTTTAGTAATGATCTGGTGAAGTACCAAAGTAACCAGCAACACATCGATGGGAATGAACGCGATATCCCCCAGCAAATACAGGAAAATGTGATGCGCGTCCCTGAATATCACGAAATGCGCGTAATACAAAGCCGCGGACAACACGATCAACCCCGCGCTCAAGAGGACTTGCCATCTGACCTGCTTCCTCATCGGGCATCCTTTCTCAAACCCCGCGCCATTTCCTTTATATCCGTAAGCGCCTGCTGCATCGCGCTCCAGCCGTACCAAAACGTGTAATCAGGATTATTATGAAAAGCTCCCTGGAATGTCCTCATACGATATTCCTTGAACATGAGGAATAATGTCTTCTCTATGGATGACGACACATTATGGAACATCAAAATATCAGGATACGCGTCCGAGGACGGATCCTTTTTTTTCAGCAACCCTTGCGCGTACAAGTCCCCGACAATAGTGATCGCCTCAGCCATAATATGGTCGGCTTCCCTGATAATGCCGTCGGCTCTTTTAAGCTGAGCCGAAGCGTAACCCGACGAATGACATTTCGCGCACGTGCCTATCATACTATCCCGCTCTTTCTGCCAATCTTCCTGAGTGGTACGGACTACATCCGAAGCTTTCATTTTTTCAAAACGCGCCGTCGTCTTTCCCTGCCCATCGACGGCCCCTAAAGCCCGCAATATCACCCCGCGGTCTTTAGCCCATTGCGGATCATCCGGCATAGGCAGACGCACGGCCAAAAATCCCCATGCCGCGCGCACCGCGTGATCTCCCGCCTGCATATGACAAGTCTGACAGGCAGGCGCCTCACCGGCCGAGGACAACGCATTATTTTGTTTAAGCAAATACCTGATCCCGTGTTTCGAGGATGAATACATCTCCCACTGGGGATGGTCGAAACCCATATGACAGGTCTGACACGCCTGAGGCTGCCTGGCTTCCTGCAGGGAGAATGCATGACGCGTATGACAGGCGTCGCACGCGGCCATACCGTACACCGTACCTTTTTTGTTCAATTCCCGTATTTCAGCTTCAGATTTATTCCCCAGCTTATGGCAGCCGCCGCAGCCCAGCAATCCATCTACAAGCAACACCGGTTCCCAATGGATCGCGGGCATCGCGTTCATGGCTGTCCACGCGCGGGAATGTTTACCCTTATTAAACTGCTCAAACTGTTTTTTATGGCACCCGCTGCACGTCCCCGATGTCGGCATCCGCGCCTGAGCGGCATCTTTTTCCGATATATGCGCGCTGCCGTGACATGTTGCGCAACCGGCGGAGCCTTTGCTGTGTTTGCTTGCCTGCCAATCGGCGACAATATTAGGAGTCACAGCCCTATGACATTCGACGCAATCCACCGCGGCATACGCCGCGATCAGATTATTGAGAAATACAGCGGCAACGAATAGAAAAATATTCCGCGGCATAACACACCTCCCGGAACGATCTATTAATCGTTCAAAGCAGCCCGCAGAGCGGGCGCCTCACTGCTATCGATAACACCATCCTGATTCGTATCGTATTGAGCTTCTATCGGGGAGTCGACCTTCGCTTTACCTTCCGTGGAAATCAACGTATACTTATCTTTAAGCATCTCTTTCGCTTCCG
>JBAYMQ010000192.1:0-3094 GCA_041663465.1 Candidatus Omnitrophota bacterium
CGGATTTATATGCGTATTATACAAAGCGATCTGCGACCCATCCACCCTGCAAAAACTATCATCCAGAGTGATCCGGCCATCCCTCACGGATTTAACTTCGCCGCCCTTTAACTCAAGGCCCGCTTCGAACCGTTCAAGAACGGTGTAGTCACGAAATGCCTTCCTGTTCGTCGCTATTGGTCCACTCATTGTAACATACCCATCATAAAATATATACTCAAAAACAGAGGTATCGTGATAATACTTATAATATGCCCGTAAAACACGCCCTGGCTTACCAAACAATCATTCTGCCGGTATTGCCTGACGATCAACGACAAATTTGTGGCCGGCGGCATCGCCAGCTGGAGGACGATCAAAAAGCCCAGCAATCCGGAGATCTTAAATTGATACACCATCCACAACCCGGCGCAAGGCATCAAGACGAGTTTCACCAGAGACACAAGAGATATAGCCCGTTTGAAAACTCCGGCGCATTTGATCGCGGCGATATTCCCTCCAACGACCAGCGTCGCCAGGGGCACGGTGCAATCCCCCGTGATCTCCAACGGCTTAAGGATCATCGGCGGAAAGAATCCGCCCAATTTCAACCAGACAATGATCAATCCGGCGAGGGTAGCTATCACAGGAGGGTTCAACAGACTCCACCAGTCGAACTTCTTCGCTTTGTGATATGTAAGCAGATAGACACCGACGGAGAACATCAGCAGATTGAACGCGACCAGGAACAGGAACAAATAAATGAACATGGTATTTGCCTGCTCCGCCGGTAATATAGAAGCGACCAGGACCAGCGGCAAAAATCCTGAATTCTGGAACGCGATAAGGCTGACAAACTGCGCCTTTTCCTGCTGCCCTTTGATGAATCCGGAAAAAAATAAACCGGCGATGATCCCCAGACCCGTTACGCACAAACTGATCAAAGGATACACCCACCAATCGGGATATTGACCGAACGTAAAACCCTTAACCAATCTGCAGAAAATCAATAGAGGAAGCGTAACTTCAATGACCAGCCTGCTTAAAGTATCTAAACCCTCTTCCCCCAGAAGATTACGTTTGATAAGAAAAAAACCTATGGCGCCAAGGATAAAACTCTGCCCAACACCTGACGCGGTTATCTTAAACGACTCCAAGAACATAGTTTAGCCCTCTTGAGAGTATACATTATAACAGTAAAAAATACCAGCGGCAACCTAAAAAAAGAATAACCATCCTCAGCGCCTTTTTCACCGAGTTATACACAAAAAAAATGGGCAGCGCCAGGTTTTTATGGTTGACAGCTTACCCTTTGTAGAATATACTTATAATCTCACGCGGAGGTGGCGGAATTGGCAGACGCGCAGGTCTCAGAAGCCTGTGTCGCGAGACATGAGGGTTCAACCCCCTCCCTCCGCACTTGATCCTTCTTACATTTTAGGCCTATTGATTTTCTCCACAACACTCCTGATCGTCTCATCGTTGATAACAGTACTCCCTTTCTCAAATCCCATATCCTTGAGGTTATAGTGCTCGGCCCGCAAGCCCGCGTTTTCCATGATCCTTTTCGCGCAGTTGACCTGGCAGCCGTCAATAGCGATGATCCTTTCCGCCGACCGGGCAGTTTCCAGCATATTGGGGATACCCGCGCCGACCCCGGCCAGGCAATACATCTTCCCCTTTCCGTCCTTTGCCAGCCGGCGCGCGGCCTGATCCGCCAGCCCGCCGACATCCGAACCTCCCGAACACCCGAATATTAACATGATCCTCTCCTTTGTAATTAATGCACGAACCGCGCCAGGAGGCGGGCCCACCCCCCGGCGCAATTCCATTAGCAGCATCCACAGAAACCTTGAAAAGCCTTTATCAGGGCCTTCAACGCGTCTGTTTTCGCGGGATCCTTCGCGCTGATCTCAACTTGAACGCCTTTGGGCGTTTCTTTACACTGGCAATCAAGCTGCTCGCAAAAAGACTTGCTTTCTTTTCCGCAACAGTTAAACATGCTATCACCTCCTTTCATTTCATTATTCGACAACCATCGAACTAATAAAACAAAAAAAATCTCACTTCAGAAAATCTTTAATAACCTCAACCGCCTTCTGGTTCACTTTGCACCTGAACATCTGCCCGTCCCGTTCGCAAATTATCAAACCCGCGCTTTGCAGCTCCTTAAAATGATGCGAGACAGTCGACCTGGACAAATTCATGCACCCGCACACTTTGGTGAAGGCCTTCTCGATAACACTGGCCACCGGACAACAGGTTTTATTCTCTATCCGGAACTCCGAATGCCCCTTACCCCCCGCCGAACAGCATCCTTTGTGGATCATAAGGAAGATCTTCAACCGCTGCTCGTTCGATAAGGCCTTGAATATTTTCGCGTAGTTTGATAGTTCCATAACAATTAAACTATACCACCCATCGTTAATTTGTCAAGATTATTTATCCGGGGCGGCTAAAACAGCAACGGCGTCAGGAATAAACCGTAGGACAAAAGCACAATTGCGATCGCCCCGAAGAACAGCCCCGCGACCCACATAAACTTTTTCTTAAGCAGAGCGCTTACAGAAGAAAGCATGATGGCGATCTGGAAAAACACAACCGCCCCGGAGAAAAAATTCCCCTTTGCCGCAACGAGCTTATTAAGCGCCGCGGCGTCTTCGGCTTCTGTTTTTATTTGATTCTTTTCAGTATTATACCGCTCGATCTCGCTGGCGGCAGTTTTGAGTTTGCTTTCGTACAATGCCTGCTGATCGGCATTCGTCGCGCCCACCGATTCAACCTCGAAACCGTTCTTTTGCATCTCAGCCAAATTCTGTTTGATGCTCTTGGCCTGATAATACGCCCATTTACTCGATTCAAGCGCGGTTAAAAGCTGCGTTTTTACAAGACACGCCGATCCGCGCGCCGCCGCGATCGCGGTCATGACGGCAAGGCATGTTACCGTGACCGCGACGCCCTTCATCCATTTTTCGGGTAATATATCATCCGACATAAAACCCTCCTTCTATTAATTGAGTAAATGGCTTAAGCCTTGCTTTTTTTCAGCGTATTGAGCAATTTCACCACGATAAAGATCGAGAATGCGACGATCACAAAGTTGATCACGGTATTA
>JBAYMQ010000193.1:0-3067 GCA_041663465.1 Candidatus Omnitrophota bacterium
CATCATTATGAAGGATTTCTGAAGGCCGGCAGGGTCAAAGGGCGGCGCGCATGAGACTCGTTCTATTAGGTCCTCCGGGCGCGGGTAAAGGCACACAGGCGAAGGGATTGGCGCGGGAGCTGAAGCTCGCGCATATTTCAACGGGTGACTTGCTGCGCCAGAATGTCGCGCAGGGAACTGCGCTCGGCCTGGAAGCGAAAGATTACATGAATAAAGGGCTGTTGGTCCCTGATTCTCTTGTGACCAAGATGCTTGAAGAACGGTTCGGTCAGCCGGATCTTAAAAACGGATTTATTCTTGACGGCTATCCGCGGACGATAAATCAGGCGAAAACGCTTGAATCTATTCTGGCGGCTAAGAATATGAAGCTTGATGTTGTGTTCGATCTGGATTCAAGCGAACCGGTCATAATTCAAAGGTTGTCAGGCAGGCTCGTATGCAGGAAATGCGGGGCGTTGTTCCATAAGACTAATATGCCGCCCAAGGAACCTGGAATTTGCAACCAGTGCGGCGGCGCGCTTTATCAGCGCGACGACGACAAAGAAGAGACTATTAAGAAACGTCTAACGGTTTATCGCGGCGAGGTCGCCGCGTTATTGGATTTCTATCGCGGGGCAAAGCTCTTGGTCAGCGTGTCGGCTGATGAAGATGCCGGCATTGTTTTGAAAAAGATCATAGATACGGCCCAAATGTATAAATGATCAACATCAAATCCGCGCAGGATATTGAGATCATGCGTACGGCCGGAGCGATCCTGGCGGATATATTGCGGAAGGTCCAGGGTAAGGTCACAGATGGGATCACGACCGGCTGCATCGACAGGATAACGGCGGATCTGATGGCTGCCGCAAAGGTGGAAAGCGCCTTTTTAGGGTACAGGGGGTATTCGGGTAACGTCTGCGTTTCGATAAACGAGCAGATCGTGCACGGTATCCCGGGCGAACGTATCATACGGGACGGCGATATTGTTTCGCTTGATATGGGTATTAAATACAAAGGTTTTTATTCCGACGCTACCGTGACCGTAGCTGTCGGGAAGGTCAGTTCAAAAGCGAAACAGCTCATTGAGGTTACAAAAAAAAGCCTTGCTGAAGGTATTAAACAGATGCAGGCCGGGCGCAGGCTTTCGGATATTTCGCATGCGGTGCAGCAGTATGCCGAATGCAATGGTTTTAGCGTGGTAAGGCAGTACGTTGGTCATGGTATCGGGCGGCAGTTGCACGAAGATCCCGAGATCCCGAATTTCGGTAAAGCGGGCCAGGGCCCGGTTTTAAAACCCGGCATGGTGTTCGCCATAGAGCCTATGGTTAACGAGGGAACATGGGAATGCGATGTTCTCGATGACGGTTGGACCGCCGTTACGGCGGATGGAAAGCTTTCCGCGCATTGGGAGCATACAGTAGCCCTCACCGATAACGGGCCTGAAATTTTGACCAGAGTTGACAGGTAACAAATAGAAAGGTTCGACCAAACCCGATATGGCCAAGGAAGAGCATATTGAAACTGAAGGGACTGTTCTGGAGGCGCTGCCGAACGCGGTATTCAAAGTAGCGCTTGAAAACGGTCATTTCGTTCTGGCTCACGTCTCAGGCAAAATGAGGATGAACTTTATCCGTATTTTGCCGGGGGACAAAGTGAAACTCGAATTGTCTCCATACGATCTCACTCGGGGCAGGATCACTTTCAGGGTAAAATAAATAACGATACTATAGAAGGGGAGCTTACTGTGAAAGTAAAAGCATCTGTTAGAAAGATCTGCGATAAATGTAAGGTCATAAAACGACGCGGTGTTGTCAGGGTTATCTGTACTACCGTTAAACATAAACAGCGTCAGGGATAAGGCTGTTGACAGAAAGTATTTTAAGAGGAGGAACTCGTGCCAAGAATTTTAGGTGTAGACGTACCGAAACAGAAGCGTATCGATATCGCGTTGACATATTTGTACGGTATCGGCAGATATAACGTGATCCAGATTCTAAAAGACGCGAATATCCCGCCCGAAAAGCGCGCGAAGGATTTGAGCGAGGACGAAATCTCGCGTATTGCCAACACGCTGCAGAAGAGCACGGTTAAGGCTGAGGGCGATCTGCGCCGCGACATTTCGCAGAATATCAAGCGTCTTATGGAGATAGGTTCGTACCGCGGATACCGCCATAAGAAGGGTTTACCCGTACGCGGGCAACGTACCCGCACCAATGCTCGTACGCGTAAGGGACCGAAAAAGAGTGGTGCACTCATTGTAAAGAAAGAAGCAGCCGCCCCCAAGAAGGCGTAACGAGGAGATAGTTCATGGCAGTTGAAAAGCAGGCACAATCAGCAGCAGCAGCGGCGCCAGCAGCGGCGGCACCGGCGTCTGCGGCGACAAAGAAGAAGAAAGTTTTAAAGGGCGTTACCGCCGGCATCGCGCACGTACTCGCAAGTTTTAATAACACGGTTATCAATATTACAGATAAACAGGGCAATACGCTTGTGTGGTCGACCCCCGGTATCGTAGGATACGGCGGTTCACGTAAATCCACGCCGTTTGCCGCGCAGGTTGCCGGCACGGACGCGGCGAAGCGCGCCAGGGATATGGGCCTGAAATCCGTAGATGTTTTGGTCAGAGGCCCGGGGCCCGGAAGAGAATCCGCTATCAGGGCGCTTCAGGCGGGCGGTTTAACGGTCACGTCGATCAAAGATATCACCCCGATCCCGCATAATGGTTGTCGGGCTAAGAAAAAGCGTAGAGTATAAGTTATAAAAAAAGGGATGGAGTAAAAACACATGGCTCGATATACAGATGCAGTATGCAGGCTTTGCCGCAGGCAACAGGAAAAATTATTCTTAAAAGGGAACCGGTGTAATACCGATAAATGCGCGGTGAATAAACGTAATTTCCCGCCGGGGCAGCACGGATCCGCTAAAACGCGCATGAAGTTGTCGAATTACGGGCTGCAGATGCGCGAGAAGCAGAAGGTCAAGCGTATTTACGGCGTGCTTGAACATCAGTTCCGCACATATTTCGCTATGGCTTCAAAATCGAAAGGCGTCACCGGGAGGGTCCTGCTGCAATTGCTTGAACGCAGGC
>JBAYMQ010000194.1:0-3043 GCA_041663465.1 Candidatus Omnitrophota bacterium
CTCCGGCGTCAAGGGCGATGCCCATCAGTTTAGCTTCCTCTATCGTCTTTTTGCTGACAACGATATAACCCTTCTTCTCGAACATCAGCTGACAGAACCCGCGCCCGCCATATTGCTGCCTCTCTTGGTGAATATGGTCCTGACCTCGCTGGTCGTCCTGTTCCTGTTGTCGCTTACGCCTTCTACGTAAATAGCCACACCGCCGGGTCCGTAGCCTTCAAGCGCTATATCTTCATAATTTACGCCTTCAAGCTCTCCCGTTCCCTTTTTTACCGCGCGCTCAATATTGTCAGAAGGCATACTCGCTTCTTTTGCGCGCTCTATGGCCACCCTAAGACGCGGATTAGATTCCGGCTTTCCGCCGCCTCTTGCCGCGATAGTTATTTCTTTAATAAGTTTTGTGAAAAGCGACCCTCTCTTTGCGTCAGTTGCCGCTTTCTTATGCTTAATCGTTGCCCACTTTGAATGTCCGCTCATGACTCCTCCACTTCTTCCTTTCTTGTTTGTTTAGCTCTGTCTATGATCACCTGCGCGAGATTTGACGGTACCATCTCATAGTGAGAAAAACTCATCGTATAAGTTCCGCGGCCTCCCGTAATAGATTTAAGCTCGTTTACATACTTATACATCTCCTCAAGCGGCACCTTTGCCTTGATGGTCTGCGCTCCGTCGCCCGGCTCCATCCCCATCACCCTGCCCCGCCGCGAATTGAGGCTTCCCGTTATATCTCCCATAAACTCATCGCTCACATTTATATCGACGTCCATTATAGGTTCAAGAATGATCGGACGGGACTTCATAACCGCGTCTTTGAACGCATGTCTGGCCGCGATCTGGAACGCTATATCCTTTGAATCTACCGGATGAGTCTTACCGTCATATACTATTGCCTTCACATCCACAACAGGAAAACCGGCAAGCGGTCCCGCCAACAGCGCTGAATGGATACCCTTTTCACAGCTCACAACAAATGGGCGCGGTATGGCTCCACCTACTACTTCGTCGGCAAACTCGAACCCTGTTCCCCGCTGAAGGGGCTCCACTTTCAACCATACTTCTCCGAACTGGCCAGCCCCGCCGGACTGTTTTTTATGACGGTACATGGCATCACCCTTAGCGGTTATGGTTTCCTTGTACGCCACTTTCGGGGTACCGAGCTCTACCTGCACGCCATACCTGACCTTCATCCTGTTTATCATGGTATTTATATGCATATCGCCCATGCCCGACGCTATCATCTCTTTTGTCTGTTCATCCCTGGTGACTTTGAACGTGGGGTCTTCCGCCGTAAGTTTATGTAAGGCTGTCGATATCTTATCTTCATCCGCGCGCGTTTTTGGTTTCAATGAAAACGAGATCGCGGGTTCCGGGAATTGGATATCTTCCAGCTTTAAAAGATTTCTCTCATCGCATAAAGAATCCCCGGTGGAAGTCTCTTTCAATTTTGCTACGCACGCTATATCTCCGGCCTGGACTACGCTCATAGGCGTCTGCGAATTACCGAGAAGGCTGAATATCTGGCCTATCTTCTCCCTGGTTCCTTTGTTTACGTTGTAAAAACCTGTATTTGAATTCAATTTCCCGGAAAAAACCTTGAACAGGGATATCTGGCCTATAAAAGGATCCGATAGAGTTTTAAAAACAATGGCTGAAAAAGGACCGTTCACATCCGGAGCGATCGATACTTTTTCCGATGTATCCGACCTTACACCGTCAACTTTAGGACGGTCGGCGGGAGACGGAAAATAATCCACTATCATGTCGAGCAGCTCCCTTGTCCCTACGGGCCTGCTGGACGAACCGCACATGATCGGAGTAACTTCGCCGGCAATGATGGCCTTCTTAAAAGCGCCTGTAAGTTCATCGGTGGTAAGCTCTCCCTTTTCCAGATATTTTTCAAGAAGACTATCGTTGGTCTCTGCCACTGCCTCACAAAGGTCATTATGAAGGCCTTCCACATGAGACTTTTCTTCCTCAGGAAGAACATCCAAACCTTTTCGAGTCAGAACATCCACCTCACCCCTGATGGCAGATTCTTTCCCTATCGGATAATCGACCGCTACGCAATGCTTGCGGAATTTTTTCTTTATGTCATCAAAACATTTATTATAATCGGCATGTTCCTTGTCGAGCATATTGATAAAAAAGACACAAGGTACACCCCTCTCCATCGCCATCCTGTACGAACGCTCTGTGCCTATTTCGATACCGCTTGTCGCATTCACAACTACTATGCACGCATCGGCAGCCCGAAGTCCGCCTATCATCTCACCGGCAAAATCCGTATAACCCGGGGTGTCGACTATATTGATCTTTTTATCTTTATATGTAAAGCTCATGAGCGATGAACTGGCAGAATGCTTCTTCTCCTTCTCATCCTCATTGTAATCTGATATGGTATTGCCGTCGGTTACGCTGCCCATTTTCGGGATAACGCCCGCACTGAAAAGAATAGCTTCGGCTAATGACGTCTTTCCGCTTCCAGAATGACCTAAAAGTATAATATTTCGGATATCTTTTGGATCAAATATTGCCATTTCCTATCTTCCTTTCCACTTTTTTAATAAAATAGCCGATTTTATCAAAATTATGAGAAATATATTAACAATTATTATATATACACAGGACGATAAGTCAAGATAATAAAGTCCGGATACCTCGCCTAACACCCTTTTTTCTGGTATCAGGTTTAAGTCTATTCCAGATTAAGGACCAATTCAACGCCATCCACCGATAGCTCCACGCTCTCCTTGGCTATCTTCAGCACTTTAGCGCCATTCACTGCGTCTCCGACTTTAACTATATTATTATTAATGATCGCCTTTGGGCCTTTTGGGGTAAGAACTATGCCGCCGAGCGTAAAAGTGGGTTTTTTATGCCTCATTTCCGACATAGGGCTCTCTTTCGAAGAAACTTCAGGGCTTTCTAGAACAGAATTCATCACTGTGATAAAACGGTCCGGTACATCGTATCCGCCGATCCGGTCTTTTATCACGCCGGTGTAGTCAAAAAATATTATGGTAGGATATCCTCTGACGCCGTA
>JBAYMQ010000195.1:0-3038 GCA_041663465.1 Candidatus Omnitrophota bacterium
CCTGCGTTTCTATTTGCGATAAATACATTGATTTTACGCTTATTTAAAGTTATAATAATTGCTCCTAAATAGAGCGCAACACGTTCGAATTAACAAACGCACGCATGATCGGAGATAGATATGGCTAACGGTAAAAAAAGTAAGAATTTTCTAAATAACAAGTTATTGCGGAACTTCCCGTGGGGCTGGCTGATCGCTATCGGGATGTTCTACGTAATGATAAATATTCTCAACACCTCGACTACGGGCGTTCCTAAAGAAATCGCGTACGGCGAATTTTACAAAATACTGAAGGATCAGCCTCAAAAGATAAAAGCTGTCACCAAGGTCGAGAATGAAATTGAAGGCGATTATGCCGACGGCGGAAAATTCAAATTAAACATACCGGATAACGACCCCGACCTGATCCGCATGATCAGGGAGAACGTGCCCAATTTCACGGTTAAACCCCTCAAGACTTTCTGGGCGGCATTCCTGTTCAATGTAGGCCCTATCCTTTTGCTCATCTTATTCTGGTGGATGATGGCGAATCGGGGAGAACAGCTCGGCAACCGCATAATGTCCTTCGGCAGGGTCAAACCCAAGCTCAATACGGATAAAGACACGGAAAAAGTCACATTCAACGATGTCGCCGGAGTCGATGAAGCCAAAGAAGAGCTCAAAGAGGTCATTGAATTCCTCAAAGACCCGAAGAAATTCCAGAAATTAGGCGGCAAAATACCCAAGGGCGTCCTGTTAGTCGGCCCTCCCGGATGCGGTAAAACGCTGATAGCCAAAGCCGTAGCGGGTGAAGCGGAGGTGCCGTTCTTCAGTATCTCGGGTTCCGATTTTGTGGAAATGTTCGTCGGCGTGGGCGCAAGCCGGGTCAGGGATCTTTTTGATCAGGCGCGCCGGGCGGCGAAAGCTACCGGGAACAAGGGAGCGATCATATTCATTGACGAGATCGACGCGGTCGGCCGTCTGCGTTTCTCCGGCATAGGCGGAGGCCACGATGAACGCGAACAGACATTGAACGCGCTCCTTGTTGAAATGGACGGATTCGACACTTACCAGGGGCTTATTTTGATCGCCGCCACGAACCGGCCCGATACATTAGACCCGGCGCTTTTACGCCCCGGGCGGTTTGACCGCAACATAGTCGTCAATCTGCCGGATATTAAAGGCCGGGAAGAAATATTGAAAGTTCATTCCCGTAAAGTAAAACTCAACCCCGCGGTTGACCTGAAATCGCTTGCCGGACAAACGCCGGGATTTTCCGGGGCGGACCTCGCGAATCTGTGCAACGAAGCGGCGCTGCTCGCGGCCCGTTTCAGCAAAGAAACCGTGGAGATGATAGATTTTGAGAAATCCGTCGAGCGCGTGCTTATGGGGCCTGAAAAGAAAAACAGGATCATGTCGCAAAAAGAAAAAGAAATAACCTCTTTGCATGAATCCGGGCACACCTTATTATCGCTGCTGCTTCCCGAAGTTAATCCCGTAAGAAAAGTTTCGATCATACCCAGAGGCCTTGCCGGCGGATACACATTTACGCCGCCGCTTGAAGACCGGCATTACTGGACAAAAAGAGAGTTGATCGCTGAAATTACGATGATGTTAGGAGGCCGCGCGTCGGAAGAATTGAACATCAATGAAGTTACAACCGGAGCGCAAAACGACCTTGAGCAAGCCACCGCGATGGCGCGGCGCATGGTCTGCCAGTTCGGCATGTCCGATAAATTGGGTCATATCACGCTTGGCAAGCGGGAAGGGCTCGTTTTCCTGGGAAAAGACCTGGTGGAGGAGCGGAACTACAGCGACGACACAGCCCGCATCATCGACGAAGAGGTAAAACGCATCATTGACGACGCGTATCTTAAAGCCAAGGCTATCCTTTCGCAGCATATCGAACAGTTAAAAACACTTTCCAATGCGCTTCTGGAAAAAGAAGTGCTCGATGGTGAGGAAGTAAAGAAACTTACAGGTATCGAAAAAAAAGACGCGGTGTAAATGGCAACGCGCATACTCTCAATCCAAAGCAAACAGGATCTCGCGGAGATATTTAAGGATCTCAAGGTCGATCCGTACGGGATAGGCATTATGGTCCCGAAGGGAATGGCTTATTGCGTGCGATTGGACGGATTATCCTGCGTCGCGGCGAATATCCTTAAGCAGGAAATGCTTTCGGCGGGAGGGGACGCGGCTTTGCCGCGCGACGTACTGACCGGCAGGATAAAAACCGCGGACTGTGTTTTGATCGGCAGTCTCGCGCAATTGTCCAGGCTGGTTGGAAAATTGCGAAAACAACCATTCGGCCTTGATAAGCTGGCAAATAACATAAGCGGGGCGTTAAGTAATTACGCGAAGCAATCCCTGGTTTTAGCCGCGCGCAATTACAGATTCAGGCTCGGCAAACGGACGCACATCATGGGCATAATGAACCTTACCCCTGATTCTTTCAGCGGCGACGGCCTGTACGCAAAACATAATGATCCCGGATTCTTTGTCGAATACGCGCGGGCGTTGGTTAATGACGGCGCGGATATCATAGATATCGGAGGCGAATCGTCACGGCCGGGCGCGAAACCGGTGTGCGTCAAAGAAGAGCTTAAACGCACGAGCGGCGTTATTAAGGCTATCGCGAAAAAAATTAAAGTCCCGATATCGATCGATACGTATAAACCCGATGTCGCCCGGGCCGCGCTCGACAACGGCGCGTGTATCGTAAACGATATTTCGGGTTTGCGGAACAACGCGATGATCTCAACCGCGAAGGAATATCAGGCCGGCGTCGTCATCATGCATATGCAGGGAACGCCGCTATCCATGCAAAAGAAGCCGCATTACGGATGCGTTACGGCCGACATCATTGCGTACCTCAAAGACCGGGTTGATGCCGCCCTGAACGCCGGCGTAGGCGCGGAAAATATAGTGGTAGACCCCGGGATAGGTTTCGGAAAAACTGTTTCCGATAACCTGGAGCTGCTGCGCAACCTCGCGGATTTCAAGGTCCTGGGTTTACCGATCCTGGTGGGAACATCGCGCAAAGGATTTATCGGGAA
>JBAYMQ010000196.1:0-3030 GCA_041663465.1 Candidatus Omnitrophota bacterium
AGATGCGCTCGCAGATCACCGGGTTCCTTTTATGCGGCATAGCGGACGACCCCTTCTGCCCCTTGGCAAACGGTTCCTCCGCCTCCAGGACTTCGGTGCGCTGCAAATGCCTCATTTCAAGCGCGAATTTATCAAAAGACGACGCGATGACCGCCAGAGAACAAAGATACTGCGCGTAAACATCGCGCTGGATGATCTGGGTGGCGATATTGACCGGCTTAAGCCCCAGCTTTTTGCAAACATACACCTCGACTGACGGATCTATATTCGAATAGGTTCCCACGGCTCCGGAAAGTTTGCCGTAAGATATCTCCTTCCGGGCCGCCTGCATACGCTTAATATTGCGGTTTGTTTCATCAAGCCAGAGAGCCAGTTTTAACCCGAACGTAGTAGGTTCGGCATGCACCCCATGCGTCCTGCCGATGCATACGGTATTCTTGTATTTTTTTGCCCGGGCGGCCAGGAGCAAGCTTAAACGCTTCAGATCATACATCAAGATATCCGACGCCTGAACAAGCTGTACATCAAGGGTAGTATCGAGCAAATCTGACGACGTGAGCCCAATATGAAGATATTGCGCGTCGTTCCCGATATACTCGGATACATTCGAGACAAAAGCCACAATGTCGTGCTGCGTCCGCTCTTCTATCTCTCTGATGCGCTCAACGCGGAAATCCGCGTTTTTTTTAATACGCGTTACGGCGGCGGCGGGAATAAGCTTCAATTTCGATTGCGCCTCGCAGACCAACAACTCGATATCAAGCATGATCCTGAATTTATTCTGGTCGTTCCAAATTGCCGACATTTTGGGAAGGCTGTATCGTTCGATCATATGCATCTCCTTTTGAAGACCCTATTATAACAAAAATTGTATACGGGCGCAAACAAAAAGCCAGCCTAAAAATAAAAATAGTTGACAAAAGCGACATTCGTGATACAATTTTTTCAAAGAAATGTAAAGGAGCACGAATCAAACGTGTGTGTATCTCTATCCGTAAAGCCTTGATAAATATCACCAAAAGCTTTACGGTTTTTTTATCATCGAAGGGGGGTGAACAGAAACACATGGCTAAAGGAAAAGTGAAATGGTTCAGCAATCAGAAAGGTTACGGTTTCATCACCAGCGAAGATGGGAAAGATGTATTTGTCCATTATAGCGCCGTGACAGGTGAAGGCTATAAGACACTTGAAGAAGGGCAGGAAGTTGAGTTTGAAGTTACTCAAGGGCCTAAAGGGGATCAGGCGACTAACGTAAGAAAAGCCGCGTAATCTCTTAACATAAAACTTAAAAGCCGCTGTAGCATTAAATGTTACGGCGGCTTTTTTATTTTATGGCTGATATTTTCAAAAGGGCTTCAACGGACATTTACCCACGCAAGCATCTCAATGCCGGTGGGATTTTTTATTATTCTCGCGAGCCTAAGGCCCAATTCTTTGAATCTTTTAATAGATTCAATCGCTCTTTTTTCTCCATCATAAAATCCCAGTATCAATCTCCCCCCGGGCGCCACTAACCGCAGCACATCATTGAGAGCGCCCGTCTCATGGTCACGCTTGAAATACCAATCTTTCCATACACACCAAAAAACCATATCAAATTTCTTGGGAAAACATGACGGGAGTTTAGACATCTCACAAACATTCCTCACGGCAAATCTTTTTTTATAAGCCTTGAAGTTATTTTTGCACGCTTCTATGGCCTCATTCCTGTTATCTATTCCAAAAGGTTCCAGCTTATGCCGTGACCACTCTTGAAGACAAAGAAGCAAAAAGCCATTAGCGCACCCGATATCCAGCATTCTTCCATCTTTATGAATGGATTTACTGATAAACTTCCTGGCATTTTCCCAGGATCTAAAATCTGTCGAGAGAAAATGACTGCCGCTCAACAATTGCTTAACTTTTTCTTTGTCTGAAATAAGCTTTTTAAATTTCGCAGAATAATTCATTTTCTATAAAATATTGGGTATCCCCCCGGACTTTTTAAAATAAAAGAGCCCCCTTCCGGTTGCCGTATTCGTGCTTATAATACTTGCGAGGTAAGGAGGCAGATTAATCTATCTTTGGAAATAAATGCCGAAGGAGGGAATCGAACCCCCTACGCCGGCCTTTTCAGGGCCGCGCTCTACCAATGAGCTACTTCGGCGGAGAAATAAGTATACAACAGAATATCAAAGATGACAACTATAAAATTTATTCCTGAGCCGCTTCCATTATCTTTAAAAAAATATCGTTTGCCAGGGTAATATTGGGTAATTTGTACCTGCGCGCCGCTACCCGCAATCTCGTTGTTGTCCGCGACATCCGGATAACGGTGATCCAAACCTTGCCGGAATCAGTCTCAAGGTCTATTTTCCCGGAACGCGCATCCTGCTTTGCCACCGTGCCCCGGATCTTGCTGACTTTAACCGCCGCGTCCCAAACAGCTTCATACGATTTATCCGCTTCGCCCTGGATCGTATCCCTGCTTGCCGCATACGCGCTAACCCCTCCGGCCGCCAGGCCGATCGAGAACGGATCTATGCACCCGGCTTGCGTACCCGCAAAACAAGCGAGTAGAACAATATATACATATCGTTTGATCATCTGCGCCCCTTTTCTGCTTCTTATGTATTATATCTTCCGCCAACCTGCCAGTCAAGGCCCTAAAGCGGCACACCCAGATCCGCGACAACGATGGTTCCGCACACGCGGGCTCCGGATTTGATCGTCATACCGCGCTTCTTCGCTACAAATGTAACGGTTTTATCCGCCCGCACGCAATCTCCCAGGATCCTTCCTGTCGTAGCGTCGAGTCCGGACGGGATATCGACGGACAGAATGCGCGCGTTAGAAATATTGATCAACGATATCAAACGCCCCATTATGCCGCCCACATCTCCTGTCAGGCCTATTCCCAGCAACGCGTCCACGATCAATCCATACGGACGCGTATCTACGCGGGACACAGTAGCCGGAGTCACCTCAGTTACTTTTTGCCCTAATTTCAACAAAATGTTCAGATTGATCCCGGCTTCATTGCCGACATCG